>JAOZPU010000153.1:2041-6612 GCA_029932585.1 Spirochaetia bacterium
GACGGCTCGGGTGAGCTCTGATGCTGCACCCGTACTACCCCGGCAGGATCTTTTATATGAAAAAATAACTCTTTCCCCCCTCCGAAGAATTCAAACTTCAGAGAGGAAAAATCCTTATCTATTAGAAAAGAGTTTTCTGAAACATAATGTTCAGGTTTATCGGTATGTACAAAACCTTCTGCACTAAATATCATTTCCATAATTTACTTAAGCGCAGGATCAAGTTTGTCCCGTACCCAGTCTCCTAATATACTCATTGAAAGTGTTGTTAAAAATATTGCTGCGGCAGGTATTATGGTCAGCCACCATGCTGTTAAAATATAATCCCGGCCGAATCCAACCATATTTCCAAGACTTGTGTTTGGAGGTTGAATACCAAGCCCAAGAAAGCTTAATGAGGTTTCCAGCATTATTACCTGAGGGAAATTCAGTGTCATATTTACAAGAAGAGTATTCCCTACATTTGGAAGAATATGATGCAGATATATTCTTACCGGAGATGCACCGAAAGTTCTGACAGCAACTGCATAACCCTGCTCTTCTGCTGAAAGGGCAAGACCACGGGCAAACCTGGCATACCTCTCCCATCCATATATCCCCATTATCCCAATAAAAAGGATAATGCTGTTTTCAAAAAATGCAATTACAGCAAGTGCAAGAATCATAAAAGGGAGACTCGCCTGAAAATCCACAAGCATCATTATAAAATCGTCTACAGCCCCGCGAAAATGAGCTGCAATAAAACCAATGGTTGTACCTACAACGGCACAGATCAATGTTCCAAGTATCGCAACAAGAAGACTAAGCCTTATTGAATAAACAAGCCTGCTCAGGATATCCCGGCCAAGATCGTCTGTACCCAAAAAATGAGCAGAATCAGCCCCTTCCATCCCTACCGGAGGAAGAAGTCTTCCTGTAAGGCTTATCTCTTGATAATCGAAGGGAGCAATAAAGGGAGCAAAAAAACCTATTATTAACATAGAAAGAAGCCATCCTGCTGCAATAATAACTATCAGGTTTTTAATACTGAAACCTTTTTTTTCTATTAGTATTCTTCTATCTTTGGTTATTGTATTCTGCATGACTACTGATCCCCCTTTACAACACTTACTCTCGGATCAAGTAATCCATAGAGGATATCTACAGTAAGGTTTGTAATTACCATTGAGCAGCTTATAAATATAACTATAACCTGAACCACATTGTAATCTCTGTGTTTTACTGAATAAACAAGAAGTCTTCCAACACCAGGCCATCCAAAAATAGACTCTGTAATAACTGCCCCTGCAATAATAAGGCCAACCCAGAAACCCATAATTGTAACCACAGGTATAGCAGCATTAGGCAGTGCATGACGTCTTACAGCCTGCCACCATGAAAGCCCTTTGGCAAGGGCGGTCTTCATATAAGGCTGATAGAGAACTTCAAGCATTGCAGATCGTGTAAACCTGGCAAATATTGCAGCTTCAACTATTGTCATTGTCAAGACAGGTAGTATGAAATGCGCCCATGTACCGCTTCCTGAAGAGGGAAGCCATCCAAGGGTAACTGAAAAAAACATTACAAGAAGTACCCCTACTACAAAAGTCGGCATACTATAACCTGCCACAGCAAATAACATTATAATACGGTCTTTATTACTGTTATGATAAAGGGAAGCCAGTAATCCGGAAGAAATTCCAACGACAAAAGTAAGAACAGTTGTAATTATCATTAAAATAAGAGTATCAGGAAGCCTGGCCGCAACAGTCTCAAGTGCAGGCTTTCCTTCAAGAATGGAAACTCCCAAATCGCCATGGAGAGCATTTTTTATAAAATCAAAATACTGAACCCTTACCGGCTGATCAAGACCCCATTTAGCCCGGAAGGCTTCGACTGCTTCTGGACTTGCTTCAAGACCCAAAACTGATACAGTAGGATCACCTGAAAGCCTTAAAATTAAAAATACAAATGTAGTAACCATCAATACAGTTAACATGGCCCTTAAAACTTTTCGTATTAAATATGAACTATTCATTATCCCCCTCCTCTTCAAGAACAAAACATGCAGCTTTTCTTCCATCAGGAAGAACCCTCAACTTAGGTGCTCTTTCTGAACACTCAGGTCTTGCAACTGGACATCTGGGATGGAACTTGCACCCTGAAGGTGGATTCAAAAGACTGGGAATCTCCCCTTCAACAATGATCTCTTCCCTCTTTATCCTCGGGTCAGGAATCGGAATTGCATTGATAAGTGATTTGGTATAAGGATGCAGAGGATTATCAAAAAGAACTTCGTTTTTCCCGTACTCAACTATATTTCCCATATACATAACTGCAGTAGTATCACAAAGATGTCGTACCATAGAAAGATCATGACTGATAAAAAGAAGTGTTATCCCCCTCTCTTCTCTAATTTTCATAAGAAGGTTTACAACCTGAGACTGTATCGATACATCAAGGGCTGATATAGGTTCATCACAAATAAGCACTTCAGGTTCAAGAATCATTGCCCTTGCAAGAACAACCCGCTGTCTCTGCCCCCCTGAAAGCTGGTGGGGATACATTTTCCCGTGACTCTCTTTCATTCCAACAGATTCAAGAAGCTCAACAGCCTTTCTATAATATTCTTTGGTATTTCGTCCATAATGAATAATAAGCGGTTCATATATCTGCTGGATAACAGGAATCCTTGGATTAAGAGCCCCCATAGGATCCTGAAATACATACTGAATGTTACGCCTTATTTTTTTCTTCTCTTTACCTTTAAGACCATTAAGATCTTTACTATTATAAACAATAGAACCTGTAGTAGGAGAATATATATCCATAAGAACCTTGGCAGTAGTTGATTTTCCACACCCCGATTCTCCGACGAGTCCCATGGACTCTCCCTTTTTTAAGGAAAAGTCTATCCCGTTAACAACATGTACATATTTTTTTTTCTGCCAGGGCATCTTATTTTTTTTCAAAGTAAATTTCTTTGACAGATTTTTTACAGTTAAGATTTCATCTGTTTTATTTTTAGTTACTATTTCCAAACCATCCCCTCCTTTACAGGATTAAAACAAAAATAATGCCTCATCCCTTCGATAACAATTGGTGGAGATATATCTTTACATTTATCTGTTACATTTATACATCTATCATAAAAAGGGCACCCTTCAGGGAAATTTTCAGGAGAAGGAACGACGCCTTCAATGGTATTAAGCTTTTTAACCTTCTTATCAATTCTTGGTTTTGATGAAAGTAGACCGAGTGTATATGGATGCTTTGGATTAACAAGAACATCTTCAACAGGGCCGCATTCCATAACCTTGCCACCATACATTACAACAGTTCTCTCACAAGTTTCTGCAATAACACCAAGATCATGAGTAACAAGAATTATAGCCATGTTTCTTTCTTTACAAAGCTTTTTAAGCAGTCTTAGAATCTGAGCCTGTATTGTAACATCAAGGGCTGTTGTAGGTTCATCTGCAATAAGAAGACGGGGATCACCTGCAAGCATTATTGCAATCATAACCCTCTGGTTCTGCCCTCCTGAAAGCTGATGCGGGTACTCCCCCATTCTTCTTTCAGGATCAGGTATACCAACTTCTGTTAAAAGTTTTACAGCTTCTTTTCTGAAAATATCAGAAGATCTTTTTTCAAGATCTTTTTTAAGCATTAAAGCTTCTGTCAACTGGCTTCCAACAGTCTGAACCGGATTAAGAAAACTTTGGGCATCCTGAAATATCATGGCAATTTCTCTCCCACGAATTGCAACAATGTCACTTTCCAGACAGCTAAGTGTATCTTTATTGTCAAAGATAACTTCCCCCTCTGTCCATCCCCGTTCACCCAGAAGCCTTACAACAGAATAGCATGTAACACTTTTCCCACTTCCGGATTCACCAACAAGACCTAAAATTTCACCAGGGTGAACTTTCATACTAACACCGCAGACAACAGGTTTCCCCTTATGTGCTCCGTTAAACCCGACAGAAAGATTTTTTATTTCAAGTAATGGCTCATCCTTTTGGTTAGCAGCCATAGTATGCCTCCTATTTCGTATTTCAATAATTATCAAAAAAAATCGGGAGCTGTATTATGACAGCCCCCGGGGTGGGATTTATTTATTCAACAATTTCAAGGCTTCCAGCTCTGAAATCCATAAAATGAGACACGATAGGTGTCCACTTAACTTTATCGCTCTGTCCATAAAATAAAGGGAGAAGATATAGGTATGTTCCTGGAGGGTCCTGGTTTTCTGAAATATCAAGCATCTTTTTTACTGCTTCTCTTCTTGCAGCAGGATCAGTTCCACTTATAATTTCAAACTGTTTGTTGAAATCATCATTGTGCCACATGTTATGTACCTGGAAATACCCGTTAGGACCGTAGAGTCTTGCAATTTGTGAAAGTGGATCAGGGAAAACAGCTGTAGCTGACCAGTTTATTATACCACGGCCTTCTGCAGCCTCATCTGTTTCGATCTGACTCCAGTTTTCCTTAAGCTCAAGCTTTACATTAAGTCCAACATCCGCCCACATCTGCTGAAGAATCTGTGCTGTTGCAACCTCTCCAGTATAATAATCAACCATATATCT
>JAOZPU010000026.1:0-5526 GCA_029932585.1 Spirochaetia bacterium
GGCATTCTTAGAAAATGGTCACCGGAAAAATGGGTACAGTTTGGATGGGCCAGCGGGGCCCTTGCGGCGACACTACTGACTGATTATGGCCATCCTGCAGATGAAGAACAGGTTTGGAGTATATGGAAGGGGAATGCCCGAGTTAAGCGATGAGACCAATAAAAACTATCTGGTATAAATTATCAATAAAAAGAAAGCTCATGATCTTTTTCTCGTTAATTATAGTTTGTATTAGCTTTCTAAATCTATACACTCTCTCCAATGCATTTAAATATCTAAAAATATACGAACAGGATCTTATAAAAAATACTACTATCCATAATCTACAAACTTCCATTATTGAAAATAATGCAGACTTTGAAAATTATATTATGTATTCAGAGGACAGTGCTTTAAACCGTTTTAACGAAAAAATACCTCTTATATGGTCTAACTGGAATTCTGTAAAAGAAACATCCAACACAAATCAAAATGCATCCTTTCAAATATTTGCAATAAGATATGCTTTTATGGCCTACCTGGAAAGTGTTGGGAAGACTCGTGAATCTATGGAAAATTCTGAGGATATTTTTATTGACAACCTTTTAAAATCCAGACGTATTAATGGTTATATTGAGAACTATCTTAAAGAACTTGTACAAATACGACTGGAAGAAGGAAGCCAGCTTTATTCAGTTCAAATAGAAAAAGTAATTATTATTAGAACTATTAGTTTTTTAGGTATATTTTTTATCACTATTCTGTTCTTAATCTTCGGAACATTTTTTTCTGACTCCGTAACAAAACCCATAAGGGAACTGGCCTCAAGATCTCTTAAAATTGCAGAGGGTGATATTGCAATATCTAACTATAATATTCCATATCAGGATGAAATAGGAATTCTTACAAGCTCCTTTAATAAAATGAATACAAACATACATGAAATGATTAAAAGTCTGGAAGATAAAGTTGAAATTGAAAAAAGGCTAAGAGAAGATGAATTAAAAATTTCAGAAATGAACCAGTCTCTAAAAGAAGCTCAGTTCCTTAGTCTTCAGTCGCAAATTAATCCACATTTTTTATTTAATACACTTAATACAATTTCCAGAACCTCTATGTTTGAAAAAGCTTCAGAAACTGTCAAATTAATAGAATCCCTCTCAAATATTTTTAGATATACCCTTAATAAACAAAGCCACATAGTAACCCTTGCTGAAGAGATAGATATTCTGAATGAATATATGCATATTCAAAATGTACGTTATGGAGACAGACTAAAATTTAAAACTGATATTAATACAGATATATCTAAAATTAAATTACCATATTTCACTCTACAACCCCTTGTCGAAAATGCAATTAAATATGGAATAGAACCAAAAGAAGATGGTGGGATTATTTCTTTAACAATAAGTTCCGAAGCAAATATAGTTATAATTGTTATCCAGGATAATGGACCTGGAATTCCAGAAAAAGATTTAAACCAATTACTTTCTGATAATGAATTTTCAACAACCAGAGACTCAACTGGAATAGGGATTGTGAATGTTAGAAGAAGACTAAACATGGCATTTAACAATAAAAGTAATTTTATTATAGACAGTAGTCCAAAGACAGGTACTATAATTACTATAAAACTATCAGGAGACCTAAATGTATAAATTGCTGATTGCTGACGATGAACAGATAGAAATAGACGCTCTTAGAGCTATTGTAAATAAGGGAATTGATTCTATACTTGATATTCAGGAAGCAGTAAACGGCAGAGAAGCAATAGTTAAATCTCAGACCTACCTGCCGGATATAGTTTTTCTTGATATAAAAATGCCTGGAATTGATGGCATTGAAGCTGCAAGAACTATAAGAGAAAATTCTCCATCTGTTTCAATTGTATTTCTTACTGCATTTAACCAGTTTGAATTTGCGCAGGAAGCTATTCAAATTGGAGTTGATGATTTTATTATAAAACCATCTTCAGAAACCAGAGTTCTGGAAGTGATAAATAAAATTCTAACTAAAATTAAAAATCAGAGAAATGAAGAAAATAAAAAAAAAGATAATGAACTAAAACTTAGCAGAGTAACTGGTTATATGGAAAATGAATTTCTTTACAACCTGGCTGTTACTGGTATAACTGAAGATAAATTTGCTAATTATTTAGATATTTTGGATATGAATTTTTTTTCAGGAAAAGCTGGAATTGTTAAAATCCTTTATGAAACTTATCCTATACATGTAGACTCTAGTAACCAAAAAAAAGTTCTAATGAAAAGAGTCGCTTATATTATTAAATCTAAACTTTCAGAATATGGATTTGTAACACTATTTAACAAGGAACTGTCTAATCTTTATTTTTTCCCAATTATGGAAAGGCAGAGTAATTTGGACTCTGAGAAAAGTGATGCATTGAATCTTTCACAATTGCTGGCTCTTGAAATAGAAAAAACTCTTAGCATAAAAGTAGTAATAGGTATTGGATCAAGTTTTAATGACCCGATAAAATCACTTAAATCTTTTGCCCAGGCTAAAGCAATGCTGGGGAAAATTACAGATAAGAGTCTAAACTTAGATAGTAATCATTTAGAGGTGACATTCCCATTAAACCTTGAAATAGATATGGAACAGGCTATTCTGAATGGAAATAGAGAAAATACAATAAAAACTCTTCAAAAAATAAGGGAGTGGCTTGATACTACTGGCTCAGAATTTGATATTAAAAAGAAAGCTATTCTGGAACTTGTCACCGTCTTAAAACATGCAGCAGCCTATCAGCTGCCTAATGGAAAATGTATTGTAGATGAAAGTGATCTAAAAAACGCTTCTGGTTCAATAGCTCTTTTGTCTGGATTTAATATTTTCCTTAATGAGCTACTGGAACAAATTGCTTCTGCAAAAGAAATTGAGAACAGCCCTGCAATTGAATCTGCATGTCTGTACATAGATACAAACTACTTAAAAGATATTACTCTGGAGGAGACAGCAAATCATTGCAGACTTTCAAGTTTTTACTTTAGTAAACTATTTAAAAAAGAGAAAGGAATTACTTTTATAGACTATCTTACAGAAAAAAGAATTAGTAAAGCTAAAAACCTACTTATAACAAGTAATCTTTCCATAAAAGAAATTAGTGCAAATACAGGCTATAGAAATCCAAATTATTTTACCAAAGTATTTAAAAAGATGGAATCTGTTTCCCCGAGTACATATAGAAACAATAAAATGCTAAAACAACAATAAATTACTATTTTTTGAATTATTATTCATATTTAGTTACTTGTTTGTGCATAATTTTACCTAAAATAACAAATATTAACCAAACACATATTCTAAATTCCATTTTATAATAATTTAAATATTATTCAGGCTGGTCGGGACTTCGTCCCTGCTCGCCTATGCAACCAAAGGAGAGAAAAATGAAAAAAGGTATTTTAGTATTATTGCTGGTTCTTTTATCAGCAGGATTTTCTTTTGCTGCCGGAAGTGCAGAAAAAGAAGTAAGCAGTGAACCAGTTGTTCTAAGACTGGCAGAAACACATGGTGCAGATTATCCGACAACACAGGGTGATTATGAGTTCGCAAGACTTGTAGAAGAGAGAACAAACGGTAGAATTAAAATTGAAGTTTATCCAGGTTCACAGTTAGGTGAAGAAAGAGCAGTAATTGAACAGGTACAGTTTGGAGCAATAGATTTTACAAGAGTAAGTATTTCTCCTCTTGCAGCATTTGCACCGGACTTTAATGCACTTCAAATGCCATATTTATACAGAAGCCCTGCTCATATGTGGGAAGTTTTAAACAGCCCAATAGGGGATGAGTTCCTGGACAGCCTGGAACCTTCAGGCTTTGTTGGACTTTCATGGTTCGATTCCGGAGCAAGAAGTTTTTATAACTCTGTTAGACCTATTAAAACTGTTGCCGATCTTGCAGGACTTAAAATACGAGTTCAGGAAAGTGCTTTAATGGTAGGCCTGGTTGAAGCTCTTGGTGCTGTTGCAACTCCAATGCCATTTGGTGAAGTCTATTCTGCAATTCAGACTGGTGTTATAGATGGTGCAGAAAATAACTGGCCAAGTTATTATTCCACAAGTCACTATGAAGTAGCTGGTTTCTACACACTTGATGAGCACACAAGAGTTCCTGAAATTACAATTGCAAGTAAAATGAGTATGGATAAACTTTCTGCAGAAGATCAGAAAATTATCAAACAGGCAGCTAAAGATAGTATGGCTTTTCAGATTGCAGCATGGGCAGCTTATGAAAAAGTTGCTGAAGATGCAGTTATTGCCAACGGAAACGAAATTTATCGTCTTCCTGACAACTCAGAATTTCAGGCAGCAATGCAGCCTTTATACGATGCTCTTTCTGCAGATTTACAGAAAGTTGTAGAAAAAGTAAGATCCGTAGGCAAATAGAACAGAATTATATTTAGACATTTTGAGAGTTGTTGCTTTCAACAACTCTCAATTTTTTATATTTAGCACATCACGTTTTTTTATGTTATAATTCATAAGAACAACATCAAATAAATATCAGCCTTTATTAAAGAGTTTAAAATGGACAAATTTAAAGAGAAATTTTCACAATTTATGAACCGTATCCATTTAGGATCAATTTATTTTGCTATGTTACTTCTGGTGGGAATGGCAATTGTAATAATTATAAATGTTTTCATGCGTTATGTTCTAAACACCGGATTGCGTTGGGGAGAAGAAGTCTCGAAACTTCTCATGGTATGGTTTACCTTCATTGCTATGGCAGTAGGTGTAAAACAGGGCCTTCATATAAGCCTCCACCTACTTCCCAAAAAACTTCCATTCAAACTGGAAATTTTTTTTACTCTTCTTAAAGATATAATTACTTTAATTATTGCTCTTGTATTTTTTATATATGGGATAAAGCTGGTTCAGTTTACAAGCAGTTCTATAATGCCTGCAACTGAATGGCCCAGCTCTATCCTATATCTAATTCTTCCTATTGCAGCTGTCTTAATTGCTTCCGAAGCCTTAATGGATATTTTCAATATAGAAGATTATCCCGAAAAAATTGAAGCTATTTTTAATAAAGGAAATAAATAATGGTAGACTTGAGTCTTGCATCCACAATATTACTGGGATTATTTGTTCTTTTACTTATTTTGAAAGTTCCAATAACTTTTACTCTTGCAATTTCTTCTATTGTCACAGCTTTCTACCTAAACATTCCTATGCTTGCAATTATCCAGAGAATGGTTCAGGGAGTAAATTCTTTTTCGCTTCTTGCTATCCCATTTTTTATACTTGCCGGTGAAATTATGAGTCAGGGAGGAATTTCCAGAAGATTAATTGATTTCTCCAACATTCTCATTGGTCGCGTCAGAGGCGGTCTGGCCCAGGTTAATGTTCTTGCAAGTATGTTTTTTGGAGGTATATCCGGATCAGCAGTAGCCGACGTTTCTTCCATAGGAACAATGATGATACCTATGATGAAGAAAAAAGGGTATGACGCTGACTTTGCAGTAGGAATTACTGTAACCAGTGCATGTCAGGGAGTAATTATTCCTCCAAGCCA
>JAOZPU010000026.1:5626-7942 GCA_029932585.1 Spirochaetia bacterium
AAAAAAAGAGTAGCTCCGGGACTTAGAGATGCTGAAAATTCCAAACTAATTTCAGTTAATCGTTCAGATTTTTCTAAAGCAGAAAGCTTTGCCAAAGAATTCGGTGCTGAGAAATGGATAAAAGACTGGAAAGATCTTATTACTGACAGCGATATTAATGCAGTCTATATTGCAACTCCTGTATACCTTCATGCAGAACAGACTATTGCAGCTGCCGAAGCAGGCAAACATGTACTCTGTGAAAAATCTATGGCTTTAAATACGGCCGAAGCAGATAAAATGCTAGATGCCTGTAAGGCCAATAATGTAAAACTGGGAATTGCCTACTATAGATATTTATACCCGTCTATAAATAGAATAAAGGGAATTATTGCTTCAGGAGAAATCGGAAAAGTTGTTCATATTCAAAGTAATAACTTTGAAAACTTTTACAGACAACCAGGCGAACCAAGATACTGGCTTTTGGAAAAAGAGAAATCCGGCGGTGGACCCATGATGGATATGGGTTGTCACAGAATTGAAGTTTTTACAAATATTGCCGGAACTGTAAATCAAGTGGAAAGCTTTAATAATAATATTGTTTTTAAAAGAGAAGTCGAAGATTCATCCATTGCCCACTTTAAATTTGAAAACGGAGCAACAGGAATATTAACGTCTTCCCATGCTGCAAAAGAAGCTAAAGACACACTGGATATTTACGGAAGTGAAGGATCTATTCATGTACCAGTTCTAAACGAAGGAACTATAACAATTGTAAATTCTAATGGAACCAGAACTGAAAAATATCCCAACCATCCCAATGTTCATCAACCATTAATTGAAGATTTTATTCAGGCAATTATAGAAAACAGAGAACCAGCTGTTACAGGAAAAATGGCAAGAGAGATAACGAGAATACTGGATAATATATATAGAAGATAACTTGCCTGCCCAATGCATCTTTCGCCCGAGCAATGCTCGAACCGATAATTTCTGTTAAAGAACTTAATACTTAGTCATACTGTCTAATCACTAACTATAGCAGCAGAGTACAAAGGCATAAATATAAGTTTTTGTTCGGGCAGCTCTTTGTACAAACCACTATAAAGTACCAAACCCTGAGGGCAGCCAGAGTATTTTTTCAGCATAAGATGGAGGCTTTTCATACTTCCTCCTGCTCCAGATTTAACTTCTACAGGATAAATAGACCCCTTTCGAACAACAAGATAATCAACCTCTGCATTACTGCTTCGTTCCTCTCTTGACCAGTAATAAAGTTCCGAATTCGTTTTAGCCAATATCTCCTGAGCAACAAACTGTTCTGCAAGTTTACCCCGATACATAGCTAAAAGATTTTCTTCTCTAAGCTCCAGTTCTACGGGAATTTGACATAGCCTCTGGAACAACCCAATATCCAGCATAGCCGCTTTGAATTTTTTTTGGTTTGATGCTGCTCCCAATGGTAAACCTGTTGGATCGCTTGCAGGAATCTTGGTAACTACTTTGGCCTTTGTCAGTAAATCAAATGCTTTATGATTCATCTGGCTGGAAAAAGATCCGGAAAGCCGTGAATATTTCAACTGTTCTCCTACACTTTTAGCTACATTCAAAAAAACATCATCCAGACATGTTCTGTCAATCTGAGGTTTGTATTTAGAAAAGTCATCACGATAGGTATCAAGAATTTCTGACTGAACCTTAAAAACTTCAATCATAGAACCTGTTTCGTAATAAGTTTTGACACATTCCGGCATACCTCCAATAAAAAAATAACTTCTTAATTCATTAAGAAGTTTTCTTTGAATTTCTTCAGCTACATTATTTTGTAACTTAAGGACATACTCAGCCATCTGTTCTTTGCCAATTGCCAGAAGATATTCATAAAATGTCATTGGATGCATATAAAGATATTGTACCCGTCCAACAGGAATGGATATTTTACCAAAGGCAAATTCCAGTAAAGATCCGGCTGCTACAACATGGAGCTCTGGCAAATGTTCGTAAAAATATCGTAATGCCGTTATTGCACGGGGACATGCCTGGATTTCATCAAAAAACAGTAAGGTTTTACCAGGAATAATTCTTCCAGCTTCTAATTCCAGTAATGGCAAAATTATTTTAGGATCAAGATTCCCATCAAAATAAGTATGAATATCATGTCGTTTTTCCAGATCAATTTTAACAAAATTATCAAATTTTTTGGCAAGAAAAGTTTCAACAAGCCATGTTTTTCCTACCTGACGTGCCCCTCGAATAATTAGAGGTTTACGCCGGTTCGAATTTTTCCATTCCAAAATTTTTTTCTCAACCAATCTTTTCACTAAGAAAAACTCCTTC
>JAOZPU010000026.1:7952-12858 GCA_029932585.1 Spirochaetia bacterium
CCCTTATATATTATCCTTAAAATAATAAAAGTCAAGGGTGTTTTATGTTTTAAAACGTTAAATATCAAGGGTGTTTTGTATGAACATTTATTGTAAGTTCAATAATTCACAGAATCCAATAATGTTGAATGTAATAACAAAGAAAGAGGAAATAACCATTGTCTTTAATACTGAAGGAACTCAGATTTTATAAAAAAAACCGGAGATCAAACAAAATCTCCGGTTTATAATTCAAATAATTTTCCTGCTATCCCGACTATCCACCAAGATAGGCTTTCTTAACCTCAGGGTCTTCCATTAACTCGGCACCAGTACCGGTAGCTACAATTTCCCCTGTATTAATTACATACCCTCTATGAGCAAACTGTAATGCTATTCTTGCATTCTGCTCAATTAAAAGAATAGTCATACCAGACTCATTCATAACCTTCATAGCTTTAAACATATCCTGCACAAGAACAGGTGCAAGACCCATAGAAGGCTCATCCAGCATAATAAAATCTGCACCGCACATCAATGCTCTTCCAACGGCAAGCATCTGTTGTTCTCCACCACTTAAAGACTCACTTCTTTGTTTACGTCTTTCGTACAAACGTGGGAACAGAGAATAAACCTGATCGTAACCTGCTTTCACATCAACACCCTTTTCCAGAGCATATGTTGCAATCTCTAAATTTTCATTAACAGTAAGATTACCAAAGATATGCCGACCCTCAGGAACAAGAGCAATTTTCTTTTTACTTACAATTTCATGGGGAGGCGTTTTTAAAAGACTCTCACCATTATAGATAATATCTCCGGAAACTACAGTTGGAGCTTCCGGTTTAGGCAGCCTTGAGAGACTAAGAAGGGTTGTAGTCTTACCTGCACCATTGGAACCAATAAGGGTAACAATCTCTCCCTTATTAACAGTAAAACTTATACCATGAAGTGCTTCTATATTACCGTATCGAACCTTTAAATCTTTAACCTCAAGCATAAACTTCCCCCTCATCACCAAGGTATGCCTTTATAACCTGTGGATTTTTCTGAATCTCGGCAGGTGTACCTTCGGCAATTGTTTTTCCAAAATCGATTACCTTTATGTACTGACAAAGATTCATTATTACTTCCATCTGGTGTTCAATCATCAAGATAGTAATATCAAAATTATCATGTATCCACCGTATATGATCTATAAGGTCTGAAACATCGGCACTGCTTAATCCTGCAGCAGGTTCATCCAATAGTAATAATTTTGGTTCCGCTGCCAAAGCTCTGGCAATTTCAACCCTTCTCTGAATTCCATAGGGAAGATTTTTTGGATATTCATGTGCAATATCCTGGAGATTAAAAACACCAAGAAGTTCCATAGACTTCTCTTCGATTCGCTTTTCATTTTTAAAATAATTCTTAGTTCTCAGAAATGGCTCAAAAACTGAATATCCCAAATGATAATGCTGAGATAACCGGATATTATCCAATACAGTCATGTCGTGCCACAATCTTATATTCTGAAATGTACGACCTATTCCCAATGCAGTAACAGTATGGGGTTTTTTACCATTTATAACATTACCATCAAAATTTATTGTTCCTTCTGTAGGGGTATAAAAACCACTAACCATATTAAATATAGTAGTTTTACCCGCACCATTTGGACCAATCAGACCATACAGGCCTCCCTCTTCAAGGTTAAGCTGAAGATCGGAGACTGCAGTTAAACCACCAAACCTCTGGGTAAGATCTGTTATTTTTAAGAGACTCATAGCAGCTCCTTATTTAAACTTATAAAATTTCTTAAGTTTCGGAAAATAATCCGAAAGCTCTTTGTCACCCATCAAACCTTCAGGTCTGAACTGCATAACAAGAATCAGAATTAAAGGGATAATTACCCATTTAAAAATCTGTAGAGGTCTTAAGAGTTCAAGTAAAATTGTAAATAATATGGCGGATATTACAGATCCGCTCAAAGAACCCATTCCTGCAAGATAAACCATTACCAGCCCCTCTGTCGATTTTAATATCGAAAAAGAGCCAGGATTTACATAACCAATTACATGTGCAAATAATCCACCGGAAATACCAGCAAGACCGGATGAGAACATAAAAGCCACTAATTTCATGTGGTTAGTGTCTACACTCATTATTTCTGCTGCAACTTCATCCTGTTTAATGGCAATTATTCCCTTTCCATATGTAGAGGTAATAAATCTGCGAATAAGAAAAACAGTAAATATTGCAAAAGTGATAACCCAAAAAAGCATGTATGGAAATTTCATTACACCTTCCATTCCATATATAACTTTTTTCATTCCCATATAGCCTCTGGATCCACCTACAAAGTCCATATTATTTAATGCTGTAATAATTATAAAGTTTACAGCAATTGTAATAATGGCAAGATAGTCATCCCTGGTTTTAAATGAAGGAATAGCTATAAGAAGGCCTGCGATACCAGCTGCAATTCCCCCAATTATAATTATGACAGGAAATAGATAGATAGACATTGAAGCAGGTAAAATAGCCAGCCCCGTTTCTTTATCCACTGTAAATAAAACTACAGTTAGAAGAGATGAAACATAAGCCCCCACTGCCATAAATCCAGCATGACCACAGGAAAACTCTCCCATATAGCCATTAACAATTGATAAACTAGTAGCAAATATAATGTTCACACCAATAAACATAATTACTGACTGAACATACAAATCTATCATTTTAAAGTGAGCTAAGATTAGTAGAAGACCAAATAGAATGCCCCCACCAATCATCATAGTTTTTTGTTGATACTTTCCCATTCAGTACTCCTATATTTTTGTACTTTTAGCCACACCGAAAAATCCGGTAGGTTTAATGACAAGGATTATAAGCAGTATTGTGAATGCAATAAGGTCTTTAAGATTTGAAGAGAAAAAAGATACAATTAAAATCTCTATAAATCCCAGCATAAAACCACCAAGGAAAGCACCTTTAATATCACCAATACCACCAACAACTGCTGCAATAAATGCCTTCCAGCCTATAATCATCCCCATATAAGGATCCAGTACAGGATATGACATACCAAAAAGAACACCTGCAATAGCTGCAAGAGAGGAACCTACTATAAATGTAAATACAACTACTCTATTAACAGGTATTCCCATTAAAGGTATTCCAAATTTATCGTATGATATTGCTCTCATTGCCATTCCAATCTTTGAACGATTAACAACAGTCTGAAGAAAAATAAATATAACAATAGCAGTTACAATAACCAGTACTTTTAAATTAGTTATACGCACTCCAGCAAAGGTAAATACAACCTTATCAATAATTTCCGGAAACTTTCTTGAACTGGCACCAAAAATTGCAAGGTTTCCATTTTCAAGAACAAGACCAACCATAAGTGCAGTAATAACTACATACAATCGATGGGCCCCTTTTTCACGCAAAGGCCGGTACGCTACCCTCTCAATAAAAACACCCAGCATAGACGTAAGAATCATTGTTACGGGAAGTGTAATGGCAAGAACCAGCCATCCATACATTCCTGAACCGGGCATAAATTTCAATAAAAATCCGACAAAAACAAAGCCGATATAAGCGGCTACCATAAAAATATCACCATGAGCAAAGTTAATAAGTCGGAGAACTCCATATACCAGGCAGTAGCCCAGGGCTATCATGGAATAAAAACTTCCCCACTGCAGAGCATTGATGACATTTTGTAACAACGTTGTTAACACTGTTTCAGCTCCTTAATAATTACAATTTAAAATAAATCGGTCCCGGAATACGAGACCGATTGTTAAAAAAGATATACTTATAATCTAACTAATAATTACGGAGCAACAGCCTTTTCAAAGACAAATTCACCGGAATCACTAACTTTTACAATAACTGCTTCTTTAATTGGGTCACCTTCTTTGTCAAATGCCATAGTTCCTGTAACACCTGCAAAAGATTTAATTGCTTTAATTGATTCCATAAGAGCAACTCTGTCTGCAGCAATATCACCAGTAATCTCTTTCATACCCTTAAGACCTTCAACCATTACACCAAGAGCATCCCATGATAATGCACCAACGTCATCCGGAATATATCCATAAGTAGAATTGTATCTGTCGATAAATGCTTTTGTTGCGCCTTTTGCACCAGCTGCTGCATAGTGAGTAATAAAGTAGTGACCTTTAACAGAATCACCTGCCAAAGTTACAAGTTCTGCTGAACCCCATGAATCTGAACCAAGAACATCACCATCCCAACCAAGGTCTTCAGCCTGAGGAAGAACAAGAGCTACTTTATTGTAGTAGATAGGAAGAAACATAAAATCAGGTTTTGCTGCAATAATTTTTGTAAGTTGTACAGAAAAATCCTGATCTTTCTGACCAAAACTTTCGTAAGCAATTACAGAACCTTTTCCATGAAGTTTTTCAAAGGCAGCTGTAAAATACTCAGCAAGACCCTTTGAATAGTCATTATCTAAATTATACATAACTGCTGCTGTTTTTGCATCAAACTGCTGAGTTGCAAAATTAGCTGCTACAGGTCCCTGAAAGGGATCTAAAAATGCTGCTCTAAAAACATAAGGTCTGCCCTTAGTTGTAGCAGGATTAGTTGACCATGGGGAAACCATAGGTGTTCTGTTATCATCTGCAACTTCTCCACCAGGAATAGCCTGTTTTGAAGAATTAGGTCCGATAATACCAATTACTTTGTCCTGTTCAATGAGTTTAAGAGCAACTGCAACTGCAGATTCTGCTTTAGACTCATTATCCTGATAGATAAATTCCAACATATATTTTTCGCCGCCGATCTCAAGACCACCTGCAGAATTAATGTCTTCTTTCATCATCTCTGCTGAAAATTTAGAGGCTTCACCAACTTTTGGAATATCACCAGTCATAGGGATATTAAAACCAATTTTGATAACATTTTCCTT
>JAOZPU010000026.1:12958-22073 GCA_029932585.1 Spirochaetia bacterium
CTTTGATTGCATTAGCGAGCAGCAACGGTTGCATTACCAGGTAATGACCAAGTCCTATCCTGATAACTATGTTGCGCCCAACTCTTTAATTAGAATAACCTGATACACAGAATACCGCAAGATAAAACTTTATTTATATTTGGAAAAATTTTAGTTCTACAAAATATTTATTATACTATTATAGTTTCCACCGCACTTTATTTGCAAGTAATGCAATAATAATGTTCAGGTATTTTGTTTTATTATATAAAATTTACCATACACATCGGTACTGTATTTATAATGTTATTCCAGGCACATTATATATATTAACCATGTTAAAACAATTCATGTTTCTTCGTTTTTAAATGTAATTTCAGTATAAACCGGTTGCACTTCCAACTATAAAAATAACAAAGGTAACAATGACTGTTGTAACCATTGTCATAACAATACCCGCCCGGGCAAAATCTCTGATAGAAAAAAATCCCGCCGCATATGGAATAACATTTGTGGGACTGGATGTAACCAGTATAAAAGCCAATGATGCAGTAATTGATGCCGGGAGTGCAATGGAAAGAGCATCAAAACCCAAATTTTCAGCCAGAGCAATCATTATTGGTATGACAATAGTGGCTGTAACTGAATTACTAGACAGGGCTATCTTAAGAATCATGACTATAAGAACGATTGCACCAACTCTCAATAGTGGGGAGAAGCCCCCTATCCCCCCCAGCAGTACAAAGGAAAGCCATCCGGCAGCTCCGGTCTTATAAAGCATCATCCCTATAGAAATACCAGTAACTACAAGTATAATTCCACTCCAGGAAATATCTTCTTCAATTTCTTTCCACTTCAAACCTGTTACCCCAGGAAAGAAAAACAAAGAAGCTGTAAGAAAAACAGGCATGGAAACGGGAATAGATATTCCCAGGATTTTTTCAAAAAATCCTGAACTGAGCCAGAGAAAAACTGTTAGGAGAAAAATTATCAAAGTAAGCTTTTCCTCCCTGCTCATAGGAGGATAATTATCATATTCATGGCGAAGCTCTTCTTTAGTTTTTTTCAAATGCTTCATTTCCGGTTTAAACATTAACAACAATATTCCCCAACCAGGTAAAAGAAGAAGAAGAACTGCAGGTATTCCAAACATCATCCAGTGAGTAAAACTAAGATCAACACCTGCCATCTCTTTTAAAAAACCAATAGCTATGGGGTTAGGACCGGCACCGGCAGGAGTTCCAATACCACCAATAAGAGGCCCCCAAACACAGGAAATCATAAGTGCCTTACCAAAATTACTTTTTAATTGAACACTTCCTTCTTCTTCCAGAATAGAAACTCCAAGTGGGAGTAGCATAGCTGCTACTGCCATATTGGTTATCCACATAGATAATGCAGCTCCAACAACCATAAATCCCAGTATAATTAAACTCGTATTATTACCTGTACGAGATAAAAGAAATACACTGATTCGTTTTCCCAGTCCCGATTTTGTAATAAAGGCTGATAAAATTAAAACACCTATAAAAAAGACAATTATGTGGTTCCCAAATCCCACAGAAATAATGTTTTTAAATGTATCAACATTAAACAGTGCTAAAAGAACAACACTTAACATTCCAGTAATATGAAAAGGCAGGGCTTCAGTCATCCAGAGCACTAAACTAAACAGTAGAATCCCCATGGCTATCTGACCTTCAGGTGTAAGAACTCCTTTGCCTGCATTTCTCACAGAATCAGAAAATGGCAGAAACATCATAACGATCATTACTATAAAGGCCAGTGTAAGATATATTGCTTTTTTCCTGTTCACCGTATTCATAAACCAAGAACCTCTTTCAGTAGATCTCCTACAAAACGGGGTCTCTCTGCTACTTTACCCCCTACACTTTCAATAGCTTCTATTTTATCTTTTACAGAACCTTTCCCACCCGAAACAATAGCTCCGGCATGGCCCATTCTTTTCCCAACCGGGGCTGTTCGCCCACCAAGAAAAGCAACAAGGGGTTTTGTATATAATCCGTCACGTATCATTTGGGCACATTCCTCTTCCATAGAACCACCCAGCTCTCCTATAATTACAACAGCATCTGTTTCTTTATCAGCCTCATAGAATGGGAGCATTTCAGAAAATCTTGTTCCAGGGACAGGGTCTCCTCCAATACCTATTAGAGAAGAAACACCAAAACCTGCACTCACAACCATAGCTGTAACTTCATTTGTCAAAGAACCACTTCTTGTCATAACACCTATTCGGCCCGGCTTATATACTCTTTCAATCCAGTAGGGGAAAAAACCCATCATTGCTTTTCCAGGAGAAATAACCCCGGAAGTATTTCCACCAATAACCAGTGCACCTTCAGAGAGAGCTGCTCTCCTAATCTGGATTGTGTCATGAAGAGGAATACCATCCGCAACAGTAACAATTTTTTTTATTCCCGAATCCAGAGCCTCAAATACAGCATCTTTTGTAAATCTGGGAGGAACAAACAACATTGAAGCTTCCACTTCCACATGATCTACAGCCCGTCTTACAGAATGGTAAACATCTTTCCCTTCAACCTGCTGCCCCTCTTTTCCAGGGGTAACACCGGCTACAACATTTGTTCCACATCCAATCATATGATCTGTCCAGAAACTTCCCTCTTTACCCGTTATTCCCTGAATAAGAACTTTTGTTTTTTCATCTAAAAATATACTCATTTACTGCCTCCAGATGCAATAGAAACAGCTTTTCGCACAGCTTCCTCTGTATCATAAATTGGTTCCAATCCGGCATCTTTCAGAATTATATTTGCTTCTTCTTCATTGGTTCCTCTGATACATGTCACAATAGGACGATCAGGGTTCAGTCTATTAATAGCATCAACTATTCCCCTTGCCATTACATCAGCTCTGGCAATAGTTCCAAAAGTAACAACAAGAATCACTTTTGAATCATTTTTCAGGCATAGTTCCATAGCCCGGACCGCTTTTTTATAGTTGGGACCACCAAACTCAAGATAATTGGCTACAGTACCCCCCTCATAATTAATTAGATCATAGACTGTTGTAGTCAGTCCTGCACCAGCACACATAAGACTTATATCGCCATCAAACTGAAGATAAGGGATTCCCTCCAAAGCCGATTCATACTCTGCATCGGAGTCGTAATACTCTCTGGTTTTCTCATACCCTGTCTGTCTGTAGGCAGAGTTATCATCAATAGACAGCTTCCCATCTCCTGCAATAACATCATCTGTCCTAGTTATAAAAAGAGGATTAATCTCAATCAGCTCTGCGTCATTTTCCAAAAAAGCAAGGTAGAGTTTTCCAAGAACTGAAGAGAACTTTTTTAGAACAGCCCTTTTTATTCCCATGCGAAAGGCAATATCTTTAATCTGAAAGGGCATTAATCCATAATTGGGATCAACAAATTCTCTTATAATTTTCTCCGGAGAGTCTACTGCCAGGGTTTCAATTTCCACACCCCCGTCAGCACAGGCAATAATCATATGAGAAGCTGTGACAGGATCAACTGTTACAGAAAGGTAAATTTCACTTTTAATATCTACTGCTTCTTCAACCAGAATAGTATTTACTTTGAATTCAGAATTAAATAGTTCTGAGCAGTTTTTTTCTGCATCCACATGGTCTTTTACAAATCGAATAAGCCCTTTCTTCCCACGTCCCCCCATTAACACCTGAGATTTCAAAACAAGAGGGAATCCTATTTTATCAGCTGCACTTCTAAGTTCCGAAACAGATTTAATAAGCACACCCTTAGGTATGGCTATTCCACTTTTTTTAAAGGTTTCCTTAGCCTGGTATTCAAATAGTTTCATTGTTTATCCTAATCTTAATCATATAATACAGGAAATACTCCAGCATCTTATAGAGGGTTTCCAATAAGCCTTTTCGCAGCATCATCAGCTTCTCTGCATACTTTCATTTCATCAAGGGTTAAAAGTTGTCTGTCTCTCATTAATAATCGCCCATCACAAATAACAGAACAAACATCAGAAGCCTGGGCTGAATATATTAAAGAAGAAACTATATCCAGCCGGGGATAAAAGTGTGGTTGTTCCATATCAACTAAAATTAGATCTGCTTTCTTCCCAACAGTCACAGTTCCAACCTCATTATCAAGACCCAGAGCTTTTGCTCCATTAACAGTAGCCATTTGAAGGGCAGTATATGCAGGGACTGATGTAGGGCTATGATCCGCAGCTTTATTTACTAAAGCTGTTAAATTCATCTCTTCAAACATATTTAGATTATTATTACTTGCAGGGCCATCAGTTCCAAGAGAAACATTAATACCCGCACTAAGCATTTTACTAACAGGAGCAAATCCATTACCAAATTTCAAATTGCTTCCAGGATTATTCATTACGGAAACATTATTTTTTGCAAGAATAGCAATATCATCATCTGTTACTTTTACACAGTGGGCTGCATATGTTCTGTTTTCAAATATTCCACAATCACGAACATACTCGACAGGAGACTTCTTATAAAGACTGTAAATTTCCTCAACCTCCCGTCGGCTTTCAGAAATGTGAATATGAATTCCTGTACCAAGATCACCTGCTATTTTTGATATTTTTTTTAAATATTCAGGGCCACAGGTATATGGAGCATGGGGGCCTAAATCAATTTTTATTCTTTCATCATTAGAGTTATTCCATTTATGATATATTTCAATTGCTTCATCAATTTTTGACATATCGAGAGGACTGTTAAAAACAAGTCCCCGGGATAAATTTGCCCTTATACCAGTTTCACTAACAGCCTGGGCAATTTCATCTACAAAGAAATACATATCTGCAAAAGTAGTAATTCCGGAACGAATCATCTCTGCAATACTAAGCATAGAACCAGCATAGACATCTGCACCGTCGAGTTTATGTTCCAAAGGCATAATTCTATCATTCAACCAGGCCCAAAAAGGGAGATCATCTGCATAATGGCGCATTAATGACATTGCAATATGAGAATGAGAATTAATTAGACCCGGAAGAACAACCTTTCCTGTTCCATCAACTTCTGTAACTGCTTTGAAATTAGCAGGTATATCACCCATAAAAACTATCCTGTTCCCCTTGACTCCCAGATCAGCTTCCAGGAACTCAGGCTTATCTGTTTCCATTGTAAGGATTGTGGCATTTTTTATTAGTAAACTCATGGGGAACCTCCGGAAATTTTAAAATTTCAGTTTCATTATTATGCAAAATACTTATTTTCATAAGTCAATTTTATTCTTTGGGATATAAAGACTAAACTCTGATCCAACATCCAGGACAGAAGAAACTTCAATAAAACCACTATGTTGATGAGCTATAGAATACACCATAGATAAACCCATTCCAGTTCCTTCACCAACATCTTTCGTAGTAAAAAAAGGTGTAAATATATTATTCATAACATCTTTATCCATACCTATTCCTGTATCTTTTACGGTTACTACCCAATAATTTGTATCGATATTAACATTTGGTAAATATTGATGTTTCTTTTCCGGATTAAATTCATTAATAGAAATATCAAGCGAACCACCCCAATTACTTTTTGAGGATCTCATAATTGTCATTGAATGGGAAGCGTTGACACAAAAGTTTATCAACACCTGTTCTATCTGTCCAGGGTCAGCATAAATAAAAGATTTTTTATTGGTATATTTTATATTCATTGTAATAGATTTATCGAGTGTATTTTTTATAATTGAAGTAACATGCAAAACAAGATCATTCAAATTAATAATACTCATATTTGGTTTTTGTTTATTTGAGACTGTTAAAAGCTGCTGTACTAAATGAGCTGCCCGCTCTCCTGATTTATCAATTAATGAGAGATAGCTTCTAAGCTGATCTGCCTTAATTAAACCATCTGAATCAAGAAGAAACTTTATTAATGATACTGTTCCGGTAATTCCTGCCACAATATTATTAAAATCGTGGGCAAGACCACCAGCAAGAGTTCCAACCATTTCCATTTTTTGAGCCTGCAGAAGCTGTGCATCTTTTTCGGCCAACTGATCTACTCTCAAAGAAACCATTTTTCTTAAAGATCTGTTCCATATAATAATTGCTATAAAAACTATTAATACCAAAACTATAAAAACTGCAAAAACTATTAATATTTTTTTAATATTAAGATAATTTTGGATTGAATAATTTACCCACTTTTGGTAAATATTATCCCGGGTTTCCTGATCAATGGAACCCAGGGCTCTGTTTAAAATTTGGTTTAGAATTGGCATATCTGATCGCGAAGCAAATGATAAATGATAATCAGTATCTATACTTTTAACTACTTTAAGAGTAGTTAAACCATTTTTTTCTATTAGCCACGATGCAGAAGCAATATCAATAAGCATTGCATCGGTATGATTAAAGACTACAGCTTTTAAACCATCCTCAGCATTTTCCACAGTCTTAATTTTTATCCCAGGATAATTTTTCCGTAGATAATCATGTGTAAAATAACCATCGACAACGGTAATAACTTTCCCATCCATATTATCAAGATTATATTCCCTATCATCTCCCATAGAGGCTATCAAAACAGATAGAATCTCCAAATATGGATCTGTAAAAAGCATATATTCACTTTTTTGAGAAGTGGGAGCAACAGCAGACCAAATATCAATCTCTCTTTTTTTAGCAGATTCTATGTTATCAGCCCATTTTTCAATATGAATAATTTCAAATTTATAATCGAGCAGCCTTTCAAGGATTTCAACATAATCAGCTGCAATACCTCTAAATTCATTATTCCTAATAAATTCTATTGGAGCAAAACTATAATCAGGAGCTATTTTAAGACCCTGATTATTATCAAGCCAAAGCTGTTCTTCCTTTGTAAGGTGAAATGCTGAAGGTAAACCTGACAATAAAGGATAAATATTAAAAAATATTGTAGCAAATATTAAAAATAACAATAAACTAATTTTTATCTTAAAATATTTTTCTGAAACACCTTTCTTTTTTTTTCTTAATATAAGAAACAAAAAAATTATAATTAACAGAACAAATAAAAATGATAAACTTTTTATAAAAGTAGATTTATCAATTGAAAAACGCGTCTCCTCTGAACTTTGGAGGCCTACCCATTTTCGGATTATTTGAGTATTTTCCTCTGGAGTAATTCTTACCAAAACCTTATCTATTATATTTGCAAGTATTCCCCAGTCATCCCTGACTGCCATAGAAAGAAAAGAGGATCCCAAATCCGGAGAACCACCAATTTTCAAATCTGTTATACCAGCTTTCTCAAAGTAATAAGAAGCAGTAGCAATATCTGTTAAAAAAGCTGATGACTGACCAATCTGAACAGATTCAAAAGCATCCAAAGGGTTTGAAAAAGAGACAATATTATCTTCTTTATAATTATTAAGAAGATAATCATGGGTATAATAACCTTTAATAACTGCAATATTATCCCCTGATTCAGGATCGCATACGTATGCACCTGGATAATTGGAAGGTATAATTAATACAGAATGTATTTCATAATAAGGATGTGTAAATTTCATAAATTCATCACGTTGAGGTGTTTTAACAACTGCGCCCCAAACATCCAGTTCCTTCTTTTTCATCTTATCAACATTGACTGCCCAGGAAGATGTTTTTATGTAATTAAACTCAAATCCCAGCTTTTTTTCAATTAAGTGAACATAATCAGCACTTAAACCTCTATATACATTATTGGAATCAAAGAATTCAAAAGGCTCAAAAGTAGAATCAGGAGCAAGGTTAACTTCTCCAATATGATCGGTAAGCCATAATTTCTCTTCTATTGTAAGATAATCCGGATATTCAGAATAAAGAGGAGATATAGAAATTAATATAATAAATATAGTAAAAAAGGTTCTAATAACAGTACCTCCGAATAAAACAAAGGAGAATTTGTTTACTTAAGATTAGTAGGACTTAATATAATTGTCAAATAAAAATTCTTCTAAATCGGACTATTAAAAATATTGCTCCAAGTGAAATTATCCCGCAAAAATAATACATAATTGAAAATCCATGAGAATCAAGAATAAATCCACTTAAAGTACTTCCCAAAAATCCTGCCAGCCCATAACTTATCCCACCAAAAATAGCCATGGCCAGAGCCCTGGATTTTTCTTTAATCTGCTGGTTAATCAGTACAATTATAGTTATATGCAGCAATCCAAAAGAAAGAGCATGCAAAAGTTGAGCTGCAAGCATTAATGGTACAGGCAATTCAAGTGCATAAATAATCATTCTAACAGCTGTACCTAAAGCTGCTAGTCCCAGCATTTTTGAAATACCATATCGAACAACATATTTGCTGCCCCAAAGAACTACAGGAATTTCAGCTAAAGCTCCTATACCCCAAATCCCGCTTATTCCATTTATATTATAAACATCATTTAAATATATTGAGAAAAAAGAATAGTATCCGGACATTGACATTTTAATAAAAAATGCAGCAGATATACCTACCCAGAATGGGAAAGGCATTGACCTGATTACATTTTTTAGACTTTCTCTCTTTTTTAAATCAGAATGATTTCTCTTATCTCTATAAATTTCAGGTAAACTAATATTACTAAGAAAAAGTGCAGACATAAGTACTATAAAAACAGTTACAATCCTAACAGTACTTCCAGTATCAAGAAAGCCCCAAATTTGATAAAAAAATGATATTCCAACAAAGCCAATACTACCCCATATACGAGCCCGGCCATACTGATCAACTGCATTTGTAATTGTTCTTGAAGCAAGAGCATCTGTTAAAGAAGCTATTGGTCTGAACATCATTCCAAAAAGAATAAGTATAAGAAAAGTTGCTGCAAATCCAATATTTACTATAAAAAAGAGAAAAGAAGCTCCTGAACCCAGAGTCAGAACAAGAAGAATAAGCCGATATTTACCTACCCTGTCTGCAAACCACCCAATTAAAAGAGGACCGAAAATTCCTGTTATTTCAAATACACCAAGAAGCAGACCAATTTCATATGCCCTAAAGCCCTGCAATTTAAGAATTTGCTGGAGATACGGAACAACCGTTGCCATTGCAGCAAAGAAAATGAAATAATTAATGCTGAATCTTAAAACCAAAGGAACCTCTTATATTATTAGTAGCATAATGAAGTATTTTACGCACTACGCTAAAGCCT
>JAOZPU010000154.1:0-1832 GCA_029932585.1 Spirochaetia bacterium
TATCACTACATCTTTATAAGTTATAATATAAATATTAGATTTTGCAACCTTTTTTAAGAAAAAACGAGTATAAATATTCTTTTTATGTAATTATTGTGAAAAATATATTAATAAATAATGATGGCTTTATTGATTTTCATAAAAATGTCTGTAATCCATATCCGTTACAGTTATGTGATTTATCAGCCAAAGAGCAACTTTTTCCTGAAGAACAATTGCCAGTTCCGGGCTTGGACCCTGTTCAATAAGAACTTCTGCTAATTCGCCAAGTTCTTCAACAAAATTTTTATGTATTATTTTATGTTCTTCAAGTTTAGGATAGGCAATTGTCTCTAAATATTTTTCCTCATCTTCAAAATGAAAAACAACATAATCACCCAGTTTTTCAAGCATACCCTTAATTTTATCAACACCCTCTCCATCCATCATAGCATGAAGAAATGCATTAAGATTTTCCACCAGCCATTTGTGCTGGCTATCAATTTTTTCATTTTTAACAGAAAGCATATCACTCCAGGTTATTCCTATATCTACCTGGGAGTAGTCTTCTTCAATTATCTGATCTGAGTAAAAACTACCGATGCTTTGACTTAAAAGATCTGTATTAAGTAAGTTTTGCTGTACCAGGGTAGTTACCTGCATAAAAATTTTATTTAATTCATCTGCAGCAAATTTTACATCTTCCATATTATCCAGAGTTTTTGCAGATGTTGATCTTACAATCCCCATAGTATTATTTATTGTATTAGTTTTTTCTTTCATAGTGCCTGTAAAAGTGCTTATCTCATGACTGGAAGACATTAGGTCTGTAGTTGCTCTTAATATTTCCTGTTTCCCAAAAGCCAGTTCTTCCATACTTGCTGATATTTCGTGTAGACCCGAAGTTACATCTGTTACATTTTCTGTAATACTTTTAAAAACCTTACTGCTTTCACTGCTGGTTGTTAAGGCATTATTAATCTCAGATGTAATTGCTTTTAAAGATTCGGAAATCTTTTTGACATTACCTTCTGTATTTTCAGCTAATTTACGTATTTCTCCAGCTACAACCCCAAACCCTTTTCCTTTTTCACCCGCATGAGCTGCTTCAATGGAAGCATTAATAGCCAGTAAATTTGTCCTGCTGGCTATATCATCAATAAGAGATATTATTGCGTGTATTTCAACAGTTCTTTTAGATATGCTGTTTATGACATTTTCTGTAGATTTTATTTTGTCATCACCAAGTTTTGTCATCTCTACAAGTTTTTCAGTTGCATCAGATCTGCTTTTTGTAATTCTGGCTACACTGTCAATTGATGATGCCATCTCTTCAATAGCAGAGGATGAGGTTGTAATTGATTCTGATTGATTTATTAAAAGTTCCGATAGCCTATGGATACCATTAAAAATTTCATCCAAAGAACTACTGGAATTACCTATATCGTTATCCAGATCTTTTATCTCTGTAGAAACAATTTCAATTTTATTAGAAATTTCTCTTACTGCGTTTATAGATTCATCTGATCTATCTGAAAGATTATCTCCTAAAGTATGATTTTTACCTGCAGTTGCCTTTACGTCCATTATAATTTTGGCAATTATTGAAAGAAAATTATTAAGACCGCTGACAATGTGTCCCAGTTCATCTTTTTTATTTTTACTAAATTTAATATTGCTTATATCTTGTTTTTTGGATTTGGCTTCAATTTCACGGATAATTTTATTTAATGATTTAATTATAATTAAATAGAGCATAGTAAGACCGGCAATAACAATAATAATACTTTGTCCCAATGTTACAATAATTGTTATTAGAGTTGCTTCACCAAATAAAAATAGTACAAAAACTG
>JAOZPU010000154.1:1932-3462 GCA_029932585.1 Spirochaetia bacterium
AGCAAGAAGGTCTAAAATAAATTGAGGCTTAATTATGGTAGATTTAACAGCACTTCACAATCATTCTCTTTTTGGTGGTATTACCGAAGATCAGATAGCCAGAATAAAGGATTTTTTTATTCTTGAAGAATATGGTGAAGGTGATTTTATTGAAAGAGAGGGTGAAACCGGGGATAGAATCTATTTTATTATTGAGGGGCAGGTTGAAATATTAAAAAAAATTACTGAAACAGGTAAATTAAGTCGAATATTTATGTTTTCTGAAGGTGATGTTTTTGGAGAAATGGAACTTATAGATGTTCAGCCATGTGCTGCATCTGTACGTGCCCTTAGACCCACTACCGCTTTAACTCTTTCCAACAAAGGACTTCATCAAATAAGTCAATATGATTTAAAGGTATTTTCTTTAATGATTATGAATCTTGCCAGAGATATAAGCCGGCGTCTAAGAAAAGCAGATGACATTATTGCTTTGTGTCCGGAATTAAATAAATTAAAAGAATAGGTTGACATAAAACCATATTTTATTATTATTAGTAATAGTTCTTAATAAGAATAGGGGGGAGATATGAAAAGTCTTAAAGGTACAGAAACTGAAAAGAATTTGCTAAAAGCATTTGCAGGTGAGTCCCAGGCAAGAAACCGTTATACCATGTTCGTAAGCACGGCAAAAAAAGAAGGTTATGTTCAGATTGCAGATGTTTTTGCAGAAACTGCAGATCAGGAAAAGGAACATGCCAAGCGTTTGTTTAAATTTCTTGAGGGTGGTGAATTGGAGATAACAGCATCTTTTCCTGCAGGTGTAATTGGAACAACAGAAGAAAATCTTCTTGCAGGTGCAGAAGGTGAGAAATATGAATGGACTGAGATGTATCCTTCTTTTGCAGTAACTGCAAGGAAAGAAGGATTTGAGCAGATTGCTGATGTTTTTGAAGCTATTGCAGTGGCAGAAAAACAGCATGAAAAACGATATAATGAATTAAGAGCAAATATAATTGCCAGTAATGTTTTTAAGAAAGAAGCTGCTGTTACCTGGAGATGCAGGAATTGCGGTTATATTTTTGAGGGAACTGAAGCTCCTGCAGTTTGTCCTGCCTGTGCTCATTCTCAGGCATACTTTGAACTGCTCGGAGAAAATTGGTAAAACGATAATTCGGGCGGAACGAAGTTCCGGGGTCCCGTTTTAGTCGTAAAGGAGATAAAAATGGCGATACGAAATGAAGTTTATAAATGTGCAGAGTGTGGTAATATAGTTGAAGTTACTCATGGTGCAGGTGGAGTTTTGGTTTGCTGCGGTAAGCCTATGAATCTTATGCCTGAAAAATCAGCAGATTCAGCAACAGAAAAGCATGTTCCCGTTATTGAGAAAATTAACGGTGGTTATAAGGTAACAGTAGGATCTACTCTTCATCCAATGGCTGAAGATCACTGGATTGAATGGATTGAACTCCTGGCGGATGGTAAATCCTATACTCAGTACTTAAACCCTGGTGACGAACCAGTAGCGGTTTTCATGGTCGATGCAGCCAT
>JAOZPU010000154.1:3562-6591 GCA_029932585.1 Spirochaetia bacterium
AAATAGGAGAAAAATTATGAAGTATGTATGTGGTGTATGTGGGTATGTTTACGATCCGGCAGAAGGTGATCCTGATAATGATATTGCAGCAGGAACTACATTTGAAGCACTTCCGGAAGATTGGGTTTGCCCACTATGCGGAATAGGTAAAGATGAATTTGCTCCGGAGTAATAAATGAAAGCAGTAAAAATGTCAGAGGGTATCTATAGAGTTGGTGCCAATATTAAAAATGGTGATATGTTTGAAGGTATGTGGCCAATTCCAGATGGAGTATCCCTAAATTGTTATGTAGTTAAAGGTGAAAAATCTGCTCTTATAGATATGGTAGATGACTGGAATGGTGCACCTGGTCAAATAAGAGAGCAATTAAATTCTATTTCAATGGGAATGGAGGATTTTGACTATCTAATACTTAATCATATGGAGCCTGATCATATTGGATGGCTTCAGGAATTTGTAAAAATAAATCCAGATGTTCAAATTATCACAACTCCTAAAGGAGTTGATCTTGTTAAAGCATTTTGCGGGATAACAGATAATGTACAGGCAGTAAAAAGTGGTGATTCTCTGGATTTGGGGGATGGTAAAATACTCTCTTTTACTGAAGTTCCAAATGTTCATTGGCCTGAAACTATGGTTACCTATGAAACCGGATCTGGTATATTATTTTCATGTGATGCTTTTGGTTCCTATGGAGAGGTTCATGAAGCAGTTTTTGATGATGAACTTTCCCAGGAACAACACGAGTTTTATGATAGGGAATCTTTGCGGTACTATGCAAATATAATTGCAACTTTTTCTGTTTTTGTTTTAAAAGCAATAGACAAACTTGCAGGTCTTGATATTAAGATGATAGCTCCATCCCATGGAATTGTCTGGCGAGAAAATCCAGGGGTTATTGTCGAACGATATAAACAATATGCAGAATTTATGAATGGAAAGGGACTTCCTGAAATTACACTTATCTGGGGAAGTATGTATGGATATACAGAGAAAGTGGTTAATTCTGTCGTAAAAGGAATTAGATCTGAATCAGTTCCTGTTCATGTCCACAGAGTTCCTGAAGAGAATGCGTCCTGGGCCCTGGCAGATGCGTGGAAATCTGCAGGTCTGGTATTTGGTATGCCTACCTATGAATATAAAATGTTTCCACCAATTGCCGGTGTAGTAGATGTCTTTGAAGATAAGAGGGTCTGGAATAAAAAAGTTTTTCGTTTTGGTTCTTATGGATGGTCAGGTGGAGCACAGAAAGATTTTCTTGAAAAAACAAAAAAACTTAAATGGGAATTTATTGAACCCCTGGAGTGGCAGGGTGAAGCAGATGAAGAATCTCACAAAATTGCTTTTGAAAGGGGTGCTGAACTTGCAAGGATGATAAAAGAGCAATCTCTGGAGCTTCAGTAAATGTTATTGGAATTTCTAAGCGGATTAAGTCCTGTAATGCAGGCGCTTATGGGTACACTTTTTACATGGGGTATGACAGCAATTGGAGCTGCCTCAGTATTTTTATTTAAAACTATAAGCAGAAAGGTTCTTGATGGTATGCTTGGATTTGCTGCTGGAGTTATGATAGCTGCCAGTTTCTGGTCACTTCTGGCTCCAGCAATTGAACTGTCGGAAGAGATGGGACTTATCCCATGGATACCTGCAGTAGTCGGGTTTCTTGTTGGTGGTGTTTTTCTCAGGCTAGCAGATAGAATTCTTCCCCACCTTCATCTAAGTGATCCTATTGAAAAAGCTGAGGGTGTTAAAACATCTCTTCATAAAACAACTTTATTGGTACTTGCAATAACTTTGCATAATATTCCAGAAGGCCTTGCTGTTGGTGTTGCCTTCGGAGCTGTTGCAGCAGGTATTCCCTCTGCATCTCTTGCCGGAGCTGTTGCTCTTGCTCTTGGTATTGGTATTCAGAACTTTCCAGAAGGGCTTGCTGTTTCTGTTCCACTTAGAAGAGAGGGTTTTTCCAGAAGGAAAAGCTTTTTCTACGGTCAGTTATCTGGTATTGTCGAACCTATAGCTGGTGTTCTTGGAGCTCTGGCCGTGGTTATGATGCGGCCGATACTTCCATATGCTTTAGCTTTCGCAGCTGGTGCAATGATATTTGTAGTTGTGGAAGAAGCTATTCCTGAAGCAAGCGCTGCAGGGAATACTCATATTGCTACCCTTGGATGTGGGTCTGGGTTAGAAAAATTTGATTTAATAACAGGAAGTATTTAAACACATGGAATACACCCCATATGGTGAAACATGGATTGAAAAAAGTGATGATTACTCGAATATGCTGCCCTACAAGTTCACCGCAAAGGAACTTGATGATGAGACCGGGCTGTATTATTACGGAGCCAGGTACTTAAATCCACGGATCAGCAGGTGGATTTCTACAGACCCTGCACTTGAAGATTACTTACCTGTAGCGCCGATAGATGATGAAGCTAAAAAACATAATCAGAACCTGCCGGGTATGGGTGGAGTGTTTAATCCGGTCAATTTGAACCTGTATCATTATGCTGGGAATAACCCAGTTAAATATAATGACCCGACTGGTGAAAGTACTACTCTATTAGGAGCTGGTATTGGAGCTGCTGTTGGAGGGATTTCAGGGTTCTTCAGTTCTCTAATCCAAAAAACAAATAAAACAGCTGGTACTATAGGTGGACTAGTGGGAGGTGGTGTTACAGGTGGTTTAATTGGTTCTGGAACAAGTGTTACGATTTCAGCAGCAGCTGGAGCATTCACTGGAAGTGTAGTTCAGTCATTAACTGATTCTGTAATGACAGGTTCTGACTTGGATTTTGAAGACATCCTAAAAGACGGATTAATAGCAGCAGGTATTGGTGCTATTGGTGGGAAAACTGCAGATGTTCTTGCTGATAAATTTGCTCTTTTACTTTCCTCTTTTATTGAGTCTGAAGGGGCTATGCTTGCAGGTGTAATTACTGGAACAGAAACAATTGATACTGTAATTTCCACCTTTACTGATTTATTTAGTGATATATTAGGCGAGTTTACCGAATGATAATTAAACTAG
>JAOZPU010000155.1 GCA_029932585.1 Spirochaetia bacterium
TAACCGGTGATGTTGCTTCTGTGGAAGCAGCTATGGATATTGGATTGGAAATTGCAGGGGACAGTATTGTTGATCATATTCTCTTAAAGAATCTGGATGAGCAGATTATACCTGCTATTAAGGCTTGTAAGGCTCCGGTCGAATGGGATGCTATTGGACTTCTGGAAACCAGTTCTGTTGCTGCAGCAGTAGAGGCTGCTGACATGGCTGTAAAAGAGGCAGAAATACATATAATCGGCATAGTAACCGGTAATGAGACTGGCGGGAAAGCTCTTGTTAAAATTAGTGGTTCTATTGGAGATATTAATAGTGCTATGAGCAGTGCTGTAATTATGCTTCGTAATAAAAATCAGTTGTATAAGGATATTATAATACCCGGACCGCATATTGATATTAAGGGGTTTGTTTGTGGAAATTGATGAAAATGCTATTAGAGATATAGTTGCAAATATTGTAAAGGAATCTGGAGAAGGTTTAAGAAATGTTAATAGCCTTGGGGTTATTCCTGGTGTTTTTGATGATATAAATACAGCTATATATGAGGCAAAAAAAGCTCATAAGGTTTTTTCAGAAACCTCTTTGGAAATAAGAAGAGCTATGATTCGGTCTATGCGGCAGGTTGCTGAAGATAATGCAGAGCAGTTTTCCCGGCTTGCAGTTGATGAGACTGGAATGGGACGTTATGAACATAAAATAAGAAAAAATCAGCTGGCAGGACGGATGACTCCTGGAGTTGAAGATTTACAACCAGCCAGCTTTTCTGATGATCATGGTCTGACTATAACCGAGCGGGCATCTTATGGCGTAATAGGGGCTATTGCTCCCAGTACAAACCCCACAGAAACAATTATAAATAATTCTATAAGTATGGTTTCTGCAGGTAATACTGTTGTTTTTAATTCTCATCCCGGAGCAAAGAATGTTTCTGTTTTTGCTGTTAAACTTCTTAACGAAGCAATACTGAAAGCAGGAGGGCCTGCAAATATTATTGTTACAGTTAAGGAGCCTACTATTGCATCTGCTAAAGAGATGATGACTCATCCTATGATAGATCTTTTAACAGTAACAGGTGGACCGGCAGTAGTTGGACAGGCTATGCAGTCTACTAAAAAAGTAATTGCAGCAGGTCCTGGAAATCCTCCAACAGTTGTAGATGAAACTGCAGATATTGAAAAAGCTGCAAAAGATATTGTGGCCGGAACAGGTTTTGATAACAATATTGTGTGTATCTGTGAAAAAGAGATAATAGTTGTAAGATCTGTTGCGGATCAGCTTAAGATTGAGATGAGGAAAAATGGGGCTTTTGAGCTTACAGGAGATCAGATTAAGGCTGTAACCGATCTGGTAATTGACAGACCCGGAAGAAAGGGTGATGAAGGTGCAATCCAGAAGAAGTATGTAGGAAAGGATGCAAGTTATATTGCAGCAGCTGCTGGAGTTAATGTTCCGGAAGATACAAAAATACTTCTGTGTGAGGTTGATAAATCTCATCCTCTGGTATGGACAGAGCAACTTATGCCTGTTATTCCCTTAGTGAGGGTCGATAACGTAGATGACGCAATTGATTTTGCAGTTGAATGTGAACATGGTTTTCGTCATTCAGCTTCAATGCATTCATTGAATATTGCAAAACTTTCTAAAATGGCCAGGGTAATAAACTGTTCTTTGTTTGTTAAAAATGGTTCTAATTTTAATGGCATGGGATTTGGTGGAGCAGGATATACTTCTTTTACAATAGCAAGCCCTACTGGAGAAGGTTTTACCAGAGCACGAACATTTACCAGGGAAAGACGTTGCGCTATTATTGATCATTTTAGAATAGTTTAATAAGGATATTGATGTGAAAATAGGAAGGGTTACAGGTACGGTTGTAAGTACCAGGAAACTTGAATCTTTGGAAGGTATTAAATTATTGCTGGTACAACCTCTTGATGATAATATGGAAAATAGTGGAAATCCCGTTGTTGCCTGTGATACTGTTCAGGCAGGTTCAGGAGATATAGTTATTTTTGAGGGGGGCAGGGAAGCTGCTCTGACTCTGGATAACTGGTATAATCCTGCAGATGCTGCAGTAATAGGTATAATAGATCAAATTGATCAGGTGGGAAAATGACCCTTGCGAGAGTTACAGGTACAGTCGTATCCACTGTAAAAGTCGAAGCTCTTGAGGGCTTAAAATTATTGATAGTTCATCCCATAAATCCAGATGGGAGTTTTACAGGAAAGCAGATGGTTGCTGTAGATAGTCTTCAGTCTGGAATAGGAGATGATGTTCTTATAATTGATGAGGGTGGTTCAGCTGGTATTATGTTGGAAATGTCATCCCAGCCAATTAGAACAGTAATTGCAGCAATTGTAGATAGTGTGGATATAGGAAAAGAGGGAAAAAATGTACACTGAAGATGAGTATAAAGAAAATAATAAAGTTGATAACGTTTCAAGAGTTGCTATTGGATCTGATCATGGTGGATTTGTTTCCAAAGAGATCTTAAAAAAGTATCTTGAAGTTATTGGTTATAAAATAATTGATCTTGGAACATATTCCAAAGATAGTGTAGATTACCCCGATTTTGCACTCAAAGTAGCCACTAGTGTAGCTAAAGGGGAAGCTGATCGTGGTATTATGATAGATGGTGCAGGTATAGGTTCTTCTATGGTCTGTAACAAGGTTCGGGGCATTCGTGCTGCTTTGTGTTACGATATAAAAACAATTGAAAACAGCAGGCTGCACAATAATGCAAATGTTTTAACTCTTGGAGGTCCCCTCCATAGTCCTGAGGATCTATGTGAGATGAGTAAAATATGGCTGCAGACCAGATTTGAAGGTGGCAGGCATTGGACAAGAATTAATAAAATGATGGCAGTAGAGCGGGGAGTAAGGTAAAGTTATGGATGAAAAAGAATTAATTGATAAAATAACAAAAGAAATAGTTGAAAAATTGAATGGAACTAAGTCTATTAGCAGCGTAGCAGTACCTGTAAATACAGTAGTTCCAGAGGTTAGTAATAGTGTCCTTATCCCTTCTGATGTTGCTCAATATATTGATCATACCCTGCTTAAACCAGAAGCAACAGCTCCTGAAATAGATACACTTTGTTCTGAGGCAGGGGAGAATAAATTTTATTCTGTATGTGTTAATACAACCTGGGTTTCCAGATGTGCAAAGAATCTTCGTGGTACAGGTGTCAAAGTTTGTGCAGTTGTAGGATTCCCTCTGGGTGCCATGACAGGTCGGGCTAAAGGATTTGAAACCCGGCATGCTATTGAAGAGGGTGCAAATGAAATTGACATGGTTATGAATATTGGAGCACTTAAATCCAGAGATCTAAAACTTGTTGAAGATGATATTAGATGGGTTAGAAGAGCCTGCGGCCAACGGGTAATTTTAAAGGTTATTATAGAGACTGCACTTCTTACAGATGAGGAAATAGTTTTGGCCTCAGAAATTGTAAAAAAAGCAGAAGCAGATTTTGTAAAGACATCCACTGGATTTTCAACTGGAGGAGCCACTGTACAACATATAGCTTTAATGCGTAGAACAGTTGGACCAAAAATGGGTGTAAAAGCAGCAGGTGGGGTAAGAACATTTGACGATGCTGTTGCTATGATAAATGCAGGAGCAACCAGGCTTGGAACAAGTGGTGGTGTTAAGATTATTAAGGGTGAAACAATAGAATCGGGGTATTAAAATGAGAGCAACCATTATAGTTATAGATAGTTTTGGAATAGGGGAGCTTCCGGATGCAGGAAAATATGGGGATACAGGGTCAAATACCGCTCTGCATATTTCTGAATCTGTAAAAGGAGATAAATGGCCGAATCTTAAAAAAATGGGATTTGGAAACGCTTCAATGCTTCTTGGAAATAAGCTAAATGGTTGTGAATCTGTAGAAAGTCCTATAGCAAGTTATGGTGTTATGAAGGAAAAGTCTCCTGGTAAGGATACCACAACTGGACACTGGGAGCTTGCAGGTCTTGAACTTACAGAAGCTTTTACAGTTTTACCATCGGAGTATCCCTCTTTTCCGGAAAAATTACTGCAAGATCTTGTCCGGGAATCCGGAAGAGGAGTTATTGGAAATAAAGCTGCTTCAGGCACTGCAATAATAGATGAGCTTGGAGCTGAACATATTAAGACTGGTAAGCTGATTGTTTATACTTCAGGTGATTCTGTTCTTCAAATTGCTGCACATGAGGATATTGTTCCTTTAGATGAACTTTATGAAATATGTGCAAAAGCCCGAATACTTTGCGATCCATATACTCTTGGCCGTGTAATTGCCCGACCCTTTATTGGAGAGCCTGGAAATTTTACCAGAACCAAAGGAAGAAAAGATTATTCTATTAAGTATGATGGAGAGAGCCTTTTTGATTATCTTAAGAAAAATGGTGTAAATACAGTGGGTGTTGGAAAAATTGGAGATATCTTTGTAGAAAGAGGTATTAATGATTCTTACCATGATAAAGGTAATCCTGCCTGTATAAAACGTACCGAAGAGCTTCTTGGCAAACCCGCCGATGGAAAAGAATTTATTTTTGTAAATTATGTAGATACTGATATGAATTTCGGCCATAGGAGAGATCCTGTTGGTTACTGCAGAGCCGTTGAAGAGGTTGATGAACATCTTGGCAGATTATTGAATATTTTAGGTGAGGACGATCTTTTAATAGTTACAGCTGACCATGGCTGTGATCCTACATATAAAGGAACTGATCATACAAGAGAACATATACCTCTTTTAGTTTACAGAAAGGGTGACAAATCAGTAAATCTTGGAATTAGAGATCAGTTTTCTGATGTAGCTGTATCTGTAGCAGATTTTTTAGGTGTGCAGGGTTTTCCAAAGGGTGTTTCATTCCTTTAACATTGTATTAAATAGCAATTTATAGTAAAGTCCTCGATAATTATGAATAGATCAGACACATTAAAACGAAACTTCAAAGCTTTTATCTGGCATGCTGTATTTCTTTCTCTTGCCCAGAAATTTATGGATGTTAATACTGTTATTCCCACAATGCTTATTCAATCCGGGGGAACACCTGTTCATCTCGGAATTTTAACAGCAATAATGGTTGGTGGTAATGGGTTTATGGGTATTTTCTTTGCCTCATTCCAAACTCATAGAGAGAGGAAAAAGAAATTTCTTCTTACTGGAATTAATCTTCGTGTAGGAGCACTTCTTTTAATGGGAGTTGTTCTTGGCTATGCTGGTATGCTTTCCGGGCCTGTAATAATAGCTTCCATTCTAATTCTTATGACTATCTTTTCTTTTTCAGGTGCTTTTGCTGGAATTGCGTATAATGATATTCTTGGAAGAGCAATTGATAAAGGATCAAGGAAAAATTTTTTTATTGTAAAACAGACACTTGCCAGTGTTGGTATTCTTGCCTCTGCTCTTCTTGCCCGACGTGCTCTTCAAATACTTTCTTATCCACAAAATTATAGTATTCTTTTTCTTATTGCAGGTGGGCTGCTATTAATAGCAACTCTGGGATTCTGGGTAGTTAAGGAAGAAGCTACTCCGGTAAAAGAAGATTTATCTTATTCTCAACGTTTTAAAATGTTGAAAGATTCCTTTGTGGGGGATAAGAATTTACGGAACTATCTGTATCTTACAAATACGGTAAGTATAGGCTTTGCTATTATCCCTTTTCTTATTGCATTTGCTAAAACTAATTTTGGCCTTACCAGTGCAGATACAGGTAATTTTCTACTTCTTCAGGTTTCCGGTATGATTGTTTCAACTCTTATCTACCGTTTTGTTTCTAAAGGGCAAAGTTATAAGGGTATTTTAGCTGTTTTTACTATAGCAGGGGCAATGCTGCCAGTTCTGGCACTTCTTTTTCACGATAACAAAACTTTATACTTCTCTCTTTTTTTCCTTTCCGGTGTTGTTCTTGCAGCAAGACAAATTTCTCTACCTGGTATACTTTTAGAGATATCAACAGATGAGAATAGGGCAATATATACAGGTTTATCAGGATTGGGAAGTATTGGTGTTATTGCATATCCTGTATTTGCAGGAATAATTATACAGAGTTTTGGATATAAAGTTATTTTTATTTTAACAAGTGTTCTTATCCTAAGCAGTTTTTATTTTTCACATAAAGTAAGCTGTCAAAGAATAGGAGAGGAATAATAAAATAGTTTATTTTTTATAATTATAGGAGATCGAAAATGATATTTGTTTATATAGTTCTGGGGCTTGTAGCTGCATTTTTTCTGTTACAGTTTTCTATGGGATTAAAAATGAGAATGAAAAAAGGGAAAGGTGTTCCTGATTTGAATGGAGCACATGGGCGTATGGTAAAAAGCGGCTCTAAAGTTATGATGTATTTTTACAGCCCCAATTGTCGAGCATGTAAAGCTTTAACGCCTGTTTTAAGGGCTTTATCAAAAAAGCATAAAAATGTTTTTAGTATTAATATTGCAAAGGATATGGATACAGCCCGAAAACTTGGTATACTTGGTACCCCCTCTATTGTCTTAGTTGAGGATGGCATTATAAAAGAGTTTATGGCAGGGGCAATAGGAGAATCACAAATTACTGCAATGCTTAATTAG
>JAOZPU010000156.1 GCA_029932585.1 Spirochaetia bacterium
AAGGAATAAATATGATGAATGAGAAAAAAGGAGAAAGTCACATGTCTACTCGACAAAAAACAATGTTTTTACTAATTCTTATCAGTCTGGCTAGTATATCTTTTCTATCTGCTCAAAGTTTGAGGATAATGACAGAAGAAAACGCACCTTTTAATTTTACCAGCGACAGCAGTTATAAGGGTATTGCTGTGGATCTGCTTGAAATTATGTTAAAAGATTCAGGTCGGTCTGAGACCATTAACGAAATTAAAATTTTACCCTGGGCAAGATCTTATCAGGAAGTTCAGGATAAGCCAAATACACTTCTTTTTTCCATGGGACGTACAGAATCCAGAGAAGATCTCTTCAAGTGGGTTGGTCCTATTTACAGTCTCCAGATTGGACTTATAGCAAAAAAGGATAAAAATGTAAAAATTGGTACTATGTCAGACTTAAAAAAATATTCTACAGGAACAGTTCGTGATGGTGCTCCGGAACAGCTTCTATTAAAAGCCGGAGCCAAAGAAGGTGATCTGGATAGAGGATCAAGTCTCGATGCAAATCTAAAAAAACTAATTGCAGGACGAATTGATATTGTTGCTTTTAATGTACCTGCAGCTTTGTATAATTTAAAAAAGCTTGGAGCTGATTTAAGTAATTATGAAGTAGTTTATGTACTCAAGGATTTAGATCTCTATTATGCGTTTCATTCTTCTACAAGTGCAGCAATTCTTAACAGCCTCCAAAAAGCTCTTGATAAAGCAAAACAATCAGGAAAATATGATTCTATAGTTGCAGAGTATCTTAATTAAGAAAAGAATTTACAGAATAATACCAGTTTCTCAGACTGGTATTATTTTAAAAAATTGATTATTGTAAGTTGTACAAAAGGGGATTTCTATAATGAAGCTGTCACAAAAAATTATTTTATTTCAAGTTGTAATTATTATTATCATTATGCTTGGGTTTGGGATTTATACATACAAGGCAAAAAATAGTGAATTACTGGAAAAACTTTCCCATAGTGAAAAGGTTCTGGAAATGAGATTAGCCAGGAACCTGGTTCAGCCTTTATGGAATTTCGATACAGAAACAGTAACAGAAATTATTAAACTGGAATTAAATGATGAAAATATTGTTGCAATTTTACTGGATCCTGATACTTCCCCTTATGGACTTATAAAAAACAGTGAGTATGCTGTACTTGAATATGAAGAGAGTGAAGAGAACAAAGAATTACTTGATGGGAATTCTAATTTTCTGGATATAGAGATCACAAAAGAGGAAGAAGTTCTTGGTTTAGCCAGAATATACTATACATATGAATTTTTTAAGAAAGATTTAAAGGCAGTATTAGTACAGATTATCTTACAAACTATTATTCTTACACTAATATTAACAGGAGGAACATTTCTTCTATTAATAAGTCTTGTACTAAACCCCCTGGGAACAATAACCAAAAGAATTAGCGAAATTGCCAAGGGTGAAGGTGATTTAACCCATGAAATTGCTATAAAAAGAAAAGATGAGATTGGAGATCTTGCGGATAATTTCAATTTATTTGTTAGAAAATTACGTGATATTATTATAAAGGTAAAGGAGTCGTCCAGAAGCGTAAGTTCAGTCACAGAATCCCTGGGGGCAAATGCAGAGGAAACAGCTGCAGCTATTGTAGAGATAGATCAGAATATCAGCACAATATCCAACCAGGTTTTAACTTTGAATGATACCAGCAAAAGTTCTGCTACATCGGTTTCCGCCATAACTGATAGTATAGGGGAATTAAACAGCTTAATTGATAACCAGGCAAATGCTGTGGAAGATTCTACTGCAAGTGTTAACCAAATGTCCGCCTCTTTGGACAATGTGGCAAATATAACCAATGCAAAAACAGAGGTTACAAGACGCCTTGAAGTAACTGCAGGTAAGGGTGGTCAGAATATGAGTCAGGCAGACAATGCTGTAAAAGAGATTAGCAGCAGTGTCGGCAGTATTTCCGAGATGGTAGCCTTAATTAATGGTATTGCTGCCCAGACTAATCTTTTGGCTATGAATGCTGCAATAGAAGCCGCCCATGCCGGGGATGCAGGAAGAGGATTCTCTGTTGTTGCAGATGAGATACGAAAATTAGCAGAAACTTCAAGTATGAATGCGAAAAAGATTGGTACTGAACTCAAGGAAATTGTGCAGAAAATTGATCTTGCCACAGCTGCTAGTAAAGATTCCAGTTCAAGTTTTATCGAAATAGACAGTGAAGTAAAGGAAGTTTCCCAGGCTCTTACAGAGATCTCCTCAACAACTGTTGAACTTTCCAGTGGGGGAAAGCAGATTATTGAAGCTATGATGCTTCTTACATCAGTCTCCAGTAATGTTCAGGAAGCTGCCATATCTATGTCAGAAAATGCGAATTCTGTTCTTACAGAAGTTGATACAGTCAGTAGAATCTCAACAGAGGTAGCTGGAGGTATGGAAGAAATCGGTATAGGTACAAATGAAGTATCAAAAGCTGTGAACGATATTAAGGATCTTTCAATAGAGCTTGAGAATGCTTCTACCATTCTGGATATAGAAGTTAACAAGTTTAAAACTGAATAGGGATATCTAAACAGATATTAATATTGAAAATCAAATTCTATTTTTAATTTATTATCATGTTGTATTCTATATATTTTTTTATTGATAAACAGATTAACAATATCAGGGGAAAATTGGCTTCCACTTTGTTCTTTAAGTATTTCCAGAGCTTTTTCAGTAGTCATTGCTATGCGATAAGGTCTGTCTGTAACCAGGCTGTCATAGACATCTGTGACAGCAACTATAGCACTACTGATAGTGGAGCTACCCGATTCTTTATCTGGGTACCCATTCCCATTCTCCCATTCGTGATGGTGTCGTATAATATTTAAAAATGGTTTGAAATATTCAATATTCTGGAGAATATTTTCCCCAATTTCAGGATGCTTTTTTATTACTTCATATTCTTCCGGGGTAAGCTTTCCAGGCTTATTCAGAATAATTCCTGGAATACCTATTTTCCCAATATCGTGGAGCAGAGCTCCCAGTTGAAGATTGTAGAGATCTGTTTTTGAAAATCCAAGTTCTGTCCCCATGGCTACGCTGTACTCACTTACTCTCAGACAATGTCCCCTTGTATAGGGATCTTTGGCTTCTATTGTTTGTGTTAAAACAAGAATAGTGTTGAACATTGCTTCAGAAAGTTTGCTCTGACTCAGCCTGAGATCTTTGGTTCTTTCATCTACCATCTCTTCCAGGTGATTCTGATAATTACGGTTGTCTTTGAGTAGAACTGCCTGGTTTAATACCAGATCTATTCTGTGCAGCATAATATTAAGATCCTGTATAGGTTTTGTAATATAATCCCATGCACCAATTCTTAGAGCTTCTACTGCATCACTTATCTCATTGTTTCCAGAAACAATAATGATAGGTACCAGGTCTGTAATTTCTCTTATTTTCGGGATAACTTCCATTCCGCTCATTTCTGGCATTCTAAGGTCAAGTATTACAATATCAGGTTGATTTTTTATAAATTCTTCAATTCCAATACGACCGTTTTCAGCAGTTATAACTTCAAACCCCTCATCTTCAAGAAAGATTGATAAACTTTCCCTTATAAAAATTTCATCATCTACAATAAGTACTTTCATTGGTGAATTAGCTTTTGGTTCTACAAGCATTTAAATACTCCATGTCTTAACAAATATTTTATTACAAAATTATATCAGTATCCTCATCAAGATACCAGATTATTTATTTTCACTTTCATATTTTTAAGGTGGATAATTCTCTTTTGTTGTCATTAATTTTCAAATACATTATAAAGATTCCACTCGGTTCCTTCCGTTATCTTTTGCAGCATAAAGAGCTGAATCTACCCTTTTCATCATGGTATCTGCTGTTTCAGAATAAATATATTCAGATATTCCAAAGCTGGATGTAACCTGGCCTACTTCAGGAAAATTATGTGTGCTTACAAGCTTTCTTAGCTTTTCCCCCAGAACCGCAGCATTTGGAAGGGTTGTTTCCGAAGCAAGAACTATAAATTCTTCTCCTCCCCATCGAATAATTGAATCTGTTTTTCGCAGATTATTTTTTATAATAGAGCTCATTTCTATTAGAACAGAATCCCCTACATGATGCCCGTAGGTGTCATTAACTTTTTTGAAGTGATCGATATCAAACATTATTACTGCAAAACGGTGTTTATATCTGTTTGCCCTGTCTATCTCTGCAGATATTAGATCGTCAAATTTTCGGCGGTTAAATACTTTTGTCAACTGATCAATTGTAGATAGTTCTTCAAGTTTATCTTTTTGTTCTGTAATAATCATTTTTTGATGAAAAGTGTTTAGTGCTGAATAATAGTTTATTCTTGAAACTGCAAAACTAAAGAGTGAAAAAGAGAAACAATTTGTAAAAAGGGTTGTTGCCATAAATGATTCTTCTGGAGTAAGTAAGTCAATAACACCAATAAATAATAGATAATTAAGTAAAAAGAATAAAAAGCTGTATCCATCAGCCATAAATATCAATATAGCAAAGGCCAGAGATATACCAATATAGGTCTCTATACTTCCTAAAATAAGATAATCTCCAATTGCATTTGCCATTAAAGCCAGAAACATCAAGGATACTACGATCTTCTGAAAAATGCTTACTAAAAAATTTTTATTTGTTTGCCCTTTAATTTTGGTTAAGAAACTTAGAACTAATGTAAGAATAGACAGTATAAAGACAAATACACGACCAACTGCAATCCAGATAAAACCAGTTGATTCCAGTAATGTGTTATTCTGAAAGCGGGGGATGTCAATAAAAATTATAAAAACAATAAATATTACAGCTAGTATAGGTGTCAACATCCGAATGCGTGCACGATTAAGTTTTAAGAGTTCCGTTCTAAAATTTTCTTTATATTTCCCATTTTCTCTGTTTTTAAGTTTTTTAAATTTACTTTTTGTTGCAGTAAAATATCCCATAGTATCATCATATTCTTATATATTGCTATTAGCAAGAAAAAAAATCGAACAAACTATTTTACAGAGAACCAGGCAAAACTGTAATTTTAAATTCTTGATAAAATTAATAATCTATTATATAATTTTTTCATGGTATAATAAAATTTAAGGAGAATAAAAATGAAAAAAAATATTGTGTTTGGTTTGCTTATCTTTATGGTTCTGCCCATGTTATTTTCCGTAGAGCTAACAACTTATTATCAGGAAAGTGCTCCAAAATATTATACTGATGGTGGAGTACTTAAAGGTATTTGCCTTGATATTATTACAGAATTAAATAAAGAGCTGAAATCCGATAATATTTCTATAACACTCAAAGATTCAAACAACCCCTTTTTACCTTTTAAGAGGATACAGGAATATTTAAAGGTTGGCAAAATAGATGTTTTTGTGGGGCTTGCGCGATCTCCAGCCAGAGAAGAGTTATATACTTATATTGATACGCCTGCCTATGGTGTTGTATCGACTTTTTCAAAACTGAAGAGTGATTCTTTTAATTATACAGGGTTAGCAAGTCTCTCCGGGAAAAAGATAGGTTATGTTGATGGTTCAAAAACAGGAAAACAGATAATTGCCATTGATGGTGTTATTGGGGATCCTGCACCAGATCTTGCTACAGCGTTGTTGAAGCTATCCAGAGGAAGAACTGATCTGGTATTTTATCACAGCCTTGGTTTGGGATTTACAACCCTCCAGTCTAGTCTTGACAATGTTTTGGATATGACAAAGAATCCTTTTTTAGAATATGCTCACTACATTGCACTTAACAAATCGGTATCTGCAGATGTTGTTGCTTCTATTGAATCTGCAATGGAAAAATTGACATATAATGGGAAAATTGATGGAATTATGGATCGTTACAGGTAGGTAAAGGTTTGGATGAATCCAAATAAAACAGCATTACAGGAATTCTATTGTAATGCTGTTTATTATAAAATTTTCTAAATTAAAACGGATAGTAGCTTGTATAATCGTATTCGTCATACAGTTTTTTTAATTCACCAGATTTATGCAGTTCAACTATTCTTTTATCCCATAGAGCAAGTAACTTTTTACCTTTGTCTGTATCTGCAAAAGCCAGGTATAATTCTGCATTTAACAGTGTTGAAATTTCAAAATCTGTCATATTTAAACCTGAATTTTTAAGTGCGTTTTCCAGCTCCACACGAGCATCCAAAAAGCAGTCAATTCTTCCTGCTTTAACCATTTTGAGCCCACCTATACGGTTATCTACCTCTGTCATTTTTACATCAATTTCAAGAAGTTCATCAAAACCATAGCCTCGCATCCATCCTACTTTTTTACCTATAATATCATCTGCAGATGAATAACCTTTTCCTTTAAGAGAAAAAGCTGCTACATTGTCGGCATCAAAGGCATACATTGGATAGATTACAAAATCTTCCTCATCGGCATAGGAACCCACCCATGCATCATTTTCTCCATTTTCTACCATATTAACTGATCTTCCATAAGGAACAATGCTGTAATTAACCTTTACCCCTGCACCTTCATAAACAAGTTTAATTACAGCCCAGTAGAATCCA
>JAOZPU010000157.1 GCA_029932585.1 Spirochaetia bacterium
CACAGATACAAGAGTGCTCTCTGATTTTGTATCACTATCCCGAAATACTATATCCATTTCACAACCTAAAACTTGCAGGAGATTTACCATTTTATTGATTGATTTTGTAACGTTAGTTTGATCTAACAAACGATAATACTGAGAGGGTGAAGTACCCAGACGTCGGATAATTTCTCTTTTACTAAGAGGTGTATTTTCTACCTGCTTTTTCGCTTCCAGGGTTAATTTATATAGGAGGAGTTCTGTCATATAGTTAGGTTCTCTGTTGTATTCAAGTATATGATCAATATGAACTGTTCCTGATCTATTGTTTGCAAGGGAATAAGAAAAAGCCTCTTCTCCAAAATCTTTATCAATCCAGACACTGTTCAATGGATTATCTTTTGTCGGAGAAGGATCTAATTTAGCAAATGGATAACTAAAAACAGATGTATCAGTTTTTACAGAGAATATTTTTTTCCGATTATTCAAATCAATATTTAAAATTCTCATAACTTTCCCTCCTGAACCAAAACGAAACACATAACCACCTCGCTTCACCTTTCCCGTACAATAAGTTACCTCGTACGGTAACAGTTGTCAAGGGAATAACCCTGGAACCTCCACATCTACTTGACGCACCCCTAACTGTAACTATAGGATATAAACATTCATACAGGTTCCGCTTATGCGGATAATAGGGAAACAGGTGAAATACCTGTGCGGTCCCGCCACTGTAATGGGGTTTTGCTTCTGAGATGCCACTGACTAACAGTTTACTGTTGGTTGGGAAGGTTGCAGCAAAAAGTCCCCGGAGCCAGGAGACCTGCCTGTAGAGAATTACCCGTTTTTTGATCAGCGTGGATCTGATCAGGGTATGGACAAACCCATCTTTAGAGGCCCCATATCCAAAAATACTTATTAAAAGGAAAGGATATGAGAAAAATTCTTAACGTTACAATTTTACTATTAATTACCTCCTCTTTTTTTGCTTTTGCTCAAGGGGAAAAAGAAGTTCAGTCAGTAAAAACTGAGACAGTAACAGAGACCGGAATTACTATAGTAGATTCCTATAATAGATCTGTTACTATTGAAAAAGCTGCTGTAAGCGTTGTTTCAATTGCACCAAGTATTACAGAAACTATATTTGCCCTGGGAAAGGGAGATATTCTTAAGGGAAGAACAGATTATTGTGATTACCCTGAAGAAGCTCTAAATATACCGAGTATTGGAAGCTTGAGAGAACCGGATATTGAGGCAATTGCAGAACTTAATCCTGATATAGTAATTGCTTCCACCCATTTCACAAAAGAATCTCTGGATAAATTAACAACACTTTCTATTCCTGTTGTTGTTCTTGCTGACCAGGATAGTTTTAGCGGAGTATATCAGACAATAACAGATATAGGGCTATTAATAGGAGCAGAGGATGAAGGGAAAGCTCTTATAAGCTCTATGGAAGATACTGTTAATTCTGTTATAGATGCCGTAAAGAACAAAGCAACTCCAACAGTTTACTATGTAATTGGATTTGGCGAATATGGAGACTTTACTGCCGGTGGTGACACTTTTATTAGTCAAATTATCGAAATGGCAGGTGGAAATAATATTGCATCTGAAACTAAGGGATGGTCATTCAGCCTGGAGCAAATAGTTGACTCCGATCCTGATATTCTTGTTTGCTCAAAATTTTGGGACACAAAAAGCTCCATAGAAAATACCAATGGATACAATAACCTAAGAGCAGTTAAAAGTGGAAACCTTTTTACAATTGATAATAATATGCTCGACAGACAAGGGCCAAGACTGGCTGAGGGATTAAAAGCACTTGCTGAAATTCTCCATCCGGATGCATTTTAAAGAAATGATATCCGGGAAATACAAAAAAACAGTATTTTTGCTGCTTCTTATAATTCTTCTGGTTACTATCGTGATTGCGGGATCACTCGGTAGTGCCAGGATATCTTTCCCGGATGTTGTTAGAATAATTATAGAACCTATAACTCCTATGAGCATAGAAAATAGTAATATTAAAGAAACTTCCAGAATTATTATCTGGAAAATACGACTTCCAAGAATTATTCTAACTGTTATTGCAGGAATGGGTCTGGGTGTGAGTGGTGCAGTTTTTCAAGGGATATTCCGAAATCCCATGGCAAATCCATATATACTGGGGATCTCTTCCGGAGCTGCATTTGGAGTTACCCTGGGGATGACAATGGGACTGCAGATTACCTTTTTAGGTATTGGTGCTATTCCCATATCTGCATTTATCGGTGCAATTAGTGCATCAGTTATAGTTTACCTTATATCTGGAGGAGGGAGAGATATTCTTCCTCTGCTGTTATCTGGTATTGCCATGGGATTTTTATTATCTGCACTAATGTCTTTACTAATGTACTTTAACAGGTCCCAGCTTGAAAATATTGTCTACTGGACAATGGGAAGTTTTAATGCTGCAAGTTGGCAAAAAGTTATAATAACAGCTCCGGTTATCTTATCAGGAAGTTTCTTTATCATTATATTTGCAAGGGATCTTAATTTAATGGTACTGGGAGAAGATTCTGCAAACAGTTTAGGAATTTCTGTAAAAAAATCCCGCCTGATATTCCTGCTCGTATCTACTTTTATTACTGCCAGTGCAGTTGCTGTCAGTGGAGTAATTGGCTTTGTAGGATTAATTGTTCCTCATGCAATGAGAATAATTACTGGCCCTGATCACAGAACTTTAATACCATACAGTATGTTTGGAGGTGCAATTCTTCTACTGACCTCAGATACATTAGCAAGAACAATCATTGCTCCTACAGAAATTCCTGTTGGTATAGTAACATCTCTGTTGGGAGCCCCATTCTTTCTTTTTCTTTTAAATAGAATGCGGAACACAAAATGATTGACGAAGTTATAGTTGAAACAAAAAACCTTAACTGGTCCTATAATGAAACTAAAGTGCTCGATAATGTATCTATTGATATTCAATTTGGGACTTTTACCGGGATTCTAGGCCCAAATGGTGCAGGGAAAACAACTCTTCTAAAACTAATTCTTAATCTTCTTAAAGTAGAAAAAAATTCTATCTTAATTAGAGGGAAAGATATTAAAAACTATTCACGAAAAGAACTTGCCCGGATAGAAGCCTATGTACCTCAAAGTATAAAAATGGATTTTAATTTTACTGTAGAACAGGTAGTATTAATGGGAAGAACACCTTTTTTGGGGAGATTCGACAGAGAATCCGGGAGAGATTTTGAAATAGCTGAATGGGCAATGAAAGAAACTGGTGTATTAGGACTAAAAAACAAACTTATAACACAGCTAAGTGGGGGGGAACTGCAGAGAGTTGTGATTGCAAGGGCTCTGACTCAGGAACCTATAATAATGGCTTTGGATGAGCCGACAAGTCATCTGGATATTCATCACCAGATAAACATTTTATCTATACTACGTTCACTAGCTAAAAAAGAAGGTCTTACAATTGTTGCTGTTCTCCATGACGTTAACCATGCTCTTGAATACTGTAATAATATTTTTCTATTGGATCAGGGCAAAATAGTTGATTCGGGTTCCCCTGAAAAGGTGATAACACCAGAAGTTATGAAAAATGTTTATAATCTGGATGTTAATATTAAAAAAAACCCCTTTACAGGAAATCCATACATAGTTCACGACTATGCTTAAATCCAAAATTGAGGGACGGAGGAGTACCCAAAATGACACGACTTCTTATTACCGGTGGAATAAAGTCTGGAAAAAGTTCATATGCCCTGGAACGGGCAAATAAGCTTAACGGTAAAAAAAACTTTTTAGCAACAGCTATCCCTTTTGATAAAGAGATGGAAGATAGAATAATTAGACATAAAGCAGAAAGAGGCCCAGAGTTTATTACTACAGAAGAATCCTTAGATATCCATCTTCACAAAATGGATAATCTTATTCTGGATTGTATAACAGTCTGGATGAATAACCTTTTTTATAAAGAGAAAGAAGAGGAGTGGGAAACTATTCTTACCCAATTTCTCTCCCGTAATACAGGCAATATTATTATTGTAACTAACGAAGTTGGTCTGGGTAATGTTCCAATGGATTCTGTTGCCCGAAAATACAATGAGTATCTTGCAGCAGCAAATAAATTAATTGCAGCTTCTATGGAAGAGGTGGTTCTAATGATCTCCGGATTACCATTGTGGATAAAAGGGGCTGAGTAATGAAAAAGATATATAATTCATTCCTAACAACCTTAGGGCTAATTTGTCGAATTCCTGTTAGTTTAAAGTACAATGCAGATTTCTCTATGTTTGGATTCTTTTTCCCCCTGATTGGTCTAATTGTATCTGCCCTTGTTTTGGGATTATTTTTATTATTAAATCCTATTTTTACCCAGTCGGGAATTACTGTTTTTGTAATACTTATTATTCAGTATACTACATTTAATCTTTTCCATTTTGATGGACTACTGGATTGTGCAGATGCATTTTTGTACAACACAACAAAAGAGAGGCGCCTTTCTATTCTTACTGATAAAAGAACTGGAGCCTTTGCTATATTTGCCGGAAGCATATATATTTTTTTTAAAATCTTTCTTCTAAAAGAATCTATAGCAATTCTAAATTCCAATGGTACCAACTGGATATGGATTCTTATTCTATTTTCATATCCTCTTACTGGAAGGATTGCCGGCTCCCTTATGCCTGCAATTATTCCTCCTGCAGAAGATCCAGGTCTTGCAGAACTTCTAAAAGATTACTCTTCTATACTTCTTTTATTTGGAATACTTTTTTCTACTTTAGTACCTGCTACACTAATTTTTATTACAACACCAATCTCTATCAAACTATTATTATTTCTAATTCCATTCACAGGAGCCATTATTGCAGGATTGGTTATATCCGGAATTTCCAAAAAACTTGTAGGTGGATATACTGGTGATTCGATAGGTCTAACTATTGAAATAGGTGAAATTCTTCATCTTTTAATAATAACCGAGGTTCTGGGGAGACTATTCTGAAAACTAAAAAAAAGGCTCTTTCCCTTATGATCCAGGGAACAGCTTCAAATGCCGGTAAAAGTATAATTACTGCTGGATTATGTAGAATATTTTATCAGGAGGGTTATTCTGTTGCTCCTTTTAAAGCACAGAATATGTCAAATAACTCTGCCGTTACCCTTAATGGTAAGGAAATAGGAAGAGCCCAGGCTCTCCAGGCAAGAGCTTGCAACATAAATCCGGATGTCAGAATGAATCCGGTACTTTTAAAACCCTCTTCAGATAAAGGATCACAGGTAATTTTAAATGGATTACCCGCTGGTAATATGACAGTAAAAAACTGGAGGGATTTTAAGAATAAAGCAAGAGTAGTAGTAGAGGAAAATTATGACAATCTGGCATTGGAATACGATGTAATAATTATTGAAGGGGCAGGAAGCCCGGCAGAGGTCAACCTGAAGGAAAATGATATTGTAAATATGGGCATGGCCCGATATGCCAATGCTCCTGTTATAATAATTGGTGATATCGACAGAGGAGGATTATATGCATCATTTATTGGAACCATGGTTATCTTCGAAGAATGGGAACGTAATCTTGTAAAAGGATTTATTGTAAACAGATTTAGGGGAGATGAAACTCTTCTTGGTTCTGCTCATGATTATCTATTGGAATATACTGGCAAATCTGTTCTGGGTATAGTACCATTTATTCCTGACCTGAATCTTCCTGAGGAAGATTCAGTATCCTTCAAAGATGGAAGTTATTTCACATCAACCCGATATAAATTGGATATTAAAGAAATTATTAAAATAGGGGTTATTGATCTTCCCTATATATCCAACTTTACCGACATGGATCCTCTCATGCAGGAGCAGGATATTGAGATTGTTCTAATTAAAAACCCTGAAGATCTTGAAGATACATTCGACTGTATAATTATTCCAGGAAGTAAAAATACAAGTAATGATCTATCCTGGCTTATTAAAAAAGGTTTTTCCAAAAAACTGAAGGATATTAAAGAAACCGGAGTAACTATTGTAGGTATTTGCGGAGGTTTCCAAATGCTGGGAAAACAAATAATGGATCCTGAGTGTGTAGAATTTTCAATTAATTCAAAGGAACATCATTTATCTGGTCTTGGTATTATTGATATTGAAACAACGTTTTATAAGTCAAAACAATTAGCACGTAAAGAACTAATTCATACTCCTTCAGGATGTCAGGTTAGAGGATATGAAATACATCATGGAATATCCCGTTTAAAAAATGGAAAGGTTATTATAGAATCAAAAGATGGGCTTCTTGGAGCATCAACTACTGACGGAAAAGTATGGGGTACATATCTACATGGTATTTTTGATGCTGATGAATTTCGACATTGGTTTCTGAATAATCTGAGAACAGGTAAGGGGCTTCCAATTTTAGACACACCACCATCGATCTATGATATTGATGCTTCCCTGGACAGACTTGCAGATGTTTTACGAAAGAGTTTGGATATAGATCAAATAAAATCAATTATTGGCCTATAAAAGAGGACAACACGGGGGACGGAGG
>JAOZPU010000158.1 GCA_029932585.1 Spirochaetia bacterium
AGATCTTTAATCTCTTCAATATATGAATCATCAAGTTCGTCGCCCTGATAAAGTGAAATAATAAACTTAATCCGGTTCTTTACTTCAGGGTATTTTCTTCCATACTTACCCACAAGACGAACGGAATCCTCAATTCTTTTCCGGGGAACAATTCTTGTAGGTTGTATAAAAAGAATATCATTTTTAGTAAATCCAAGATCCTCTCTAAAGTGACTGTTATAATTATCCATAACAGCAGCTTCTTCAAAGTTTTCACAATTTGGAATAACGGTTGGTATTACTCGTTTTATTGAACTTAATATATGGGCAGAATAGGAAGAGATAACAACATGCTCAGATCCAAGATCAGATGGGGGCATTATTTTATTAAGCAGCCTTTCTATCCTGCTCTGACTGAACCTGCTTCTTTCCCACCAGAAATCGTGATGGTGAAATATTGTTGCTACTTTATATTCGGTTAGAAGATTATAAACAGCTATTCCACCTAACAGAGTCATAGGCATGGCATTAGTATTTTGTGCAATTATTACATCAATATTATTATCCTGTATTATTTGAAAAATATCCTCTCCCAGTTCTTTCCCCTTAACCATCATATCTTCCAGTAATTGATCCCGGGTTCCGTTTGTTAAATGCGTAGGTTGTCTGGTAAGAAAAGGAAAAACCATTTTTTCATAATGCTTTTGCAAGGTAGAATCAAAACGAAGATTCTCCAATAAAAACTGATTTTCAATTTTTAAATTTTGTACAGGATTGGCATACTTCCCTGCAATAGTGTAGATCTCATGCTCCCCTCTCAGGAGAACTTCAATCCATTTATCTACTTCAAGAGATACTCCGTCAACATCTCCCAGTTTTCCACTTATAAATGCAATTTTAAACTCTGTTGCCATTTTGTAACCCCGATCATCCAATTTTAAGTATTATTGCGACAACTCGCGTTTCTATATTATATATCAGTCTGATGTTAAGAACTACTATTCCTTTACACCACCGGCAGACATTCCTCCTGCAAGATTTTTCTGGATAGACATAAACAGTAGAATTACAGGCACAGCAGTCATCATTGATGCTGCCATTATTCTGTCCCAGATTGCATTCTTGGAAACAAAGAGAGTCTGTAATCCAATGGGCAGGGTCTGGAGTTTTTCGAATCCCCGGAGGAACACAGAAGCATACAGATACTCGTTCCAGGCAATCATAAAGCTGTAGACAAATACTGTTACAATCGCAGACATAGACAATGGAACAATTATCTTCCAGATAGTTTCGAATCTTCCTGCGCCTTCAATCATGGCTGCCTCTTCTATGGAAAAAGAGATGGTCCTGAAGAAGTTTCCCAGCATGTAAAGGGAAACGGGCAGGGTTTGTACAAGATAGATAATAAGAAGAGAGGTAAAAGTACCTGCTTTAGTACTCAGGAAGCCCATATTTACAAACATTTTGTAAAGGGGAATAAGTATTAAAATTCCCCCGAACATGTATACAAAAAGTATTCCTCTCTGAATTGTTGATCTTCCTTTGTACTGCAATCTGCTAAGGGAATAAGCTCCAAAGATTGCGATAGATACAGACAACAGTGCAGCAGTTGTTGCCAGTAAAAGGGAATTGCGAAAATATCTGAAAAAGGGGAATACACCGCTTGTATCCTTGAACTTAGCAATTATTGCCTTTTTTTGAGCTTTTGTGATATTCGGTGTTTCATTAATAAGGTTCTGTACCGATTCTGGGAGATCTTTTTCCAATTGTCCGATATTAAGCAGTTCCTTGTAGGCTTCCAGATTTATCTGTGTAGGTATAAGTGACGGATTACCCCAGTCCCACTGGTATTTAAGGGAAGTAGAGAGCATCTGTATAAACGGAAAGACTGAGAATAAAAGTATAATGATTATTAGCAGGAAAAATCCCGCCCTGTTTAGAAAGCTATTATTTTTTACCATTTTAGTACCTTCTTCACATAGAATAGAATAAAACCAATCAACAGGAGAAACTGGACTAATGCCAGAGCAGAACCCTGTCCCATCTCCATGGCTCCTGTAAATGCCTTGAAGTATGTGTATACGGCCAATACTTTTACATTTTTGGTTAAAAGATATATTTCATCGAACTTATTGAAATTCCAGATTATCCTTAACAAAACAATTGATCCTATGACAAAATATACTTCCGGGAATGTGATGGCCTTAAATTTCGCCCATCTATTGGCACCATCAATCTCTGCAGCTTCATAAAGTGTTGCGTCTATTGCCTGAAGGCGTGAAAGTATCATTAAATATGCAAAGGGGAATCCCTTCCAGATACTAAAGAGGATTGCCACCCATACGGCATATTCCGGTGTTCCAATCATATTGAATCTTTCGGAAAAGATCCCCAGTTTTTCATAGGCAATATCCATAAAAATACCGTTTACAGGATCAAAAATAAACTTCCACGCAAAAACAACAGAAATAACCGGTGCTACGTAGGGCAGGAGTACAAGACTCCTCACAAGCCATCTGAATGGAAACTCCTTGTTCATGGCCAGTGCTACTATTAAACCGAAAACTGTTGTTCCTATAGTGGTAAAAAAAACATATATAACAGTAGTAAGGACACTATTCCAGAAGGTTGGATCAAATAGTACATTGTTGTAGTTGTCCAGACCTATATATGTGTTTCCCCCTTCGAGGTTTACATCAAAAAAACTTAAATAGATATTGTATAATATTGGATACAAAATTAATGAGAGGATTATAGCTGCAGCAGGAAGTATAAGTGCCCAGCCAAGGATACTTTCTCTCTGCTGTCTGTTTAAATTATTTTGATTCAGTATGTTTACTAAAGTCATGTTATGCCCCTTTCAGAACTTTTTCCCGGCATAGCTTGACTATACGGCCAGGTAAGAAAAAAGTGCTGTCCGGATATTCCGGACAGCATATTTTTATAAAATTTACTTTACAAGTTTTTCCATTTTACTTTCTGCTTCTGCCATTGCTTTATCTACATCCATTCCTTCCTGTGTAATTTTGTATATCATTTCCGGAATGATTTTTTGTGCGGTAATTTGACTGGCAGCTTCCATTCTGTTTCCATCTACAATACTGAATGTTTCTATGCTGTCCAGACCCTGGATAATTTCACCCATTTTTTCAGCTCCGTAGTGTTTAAAAATCCCCTTGGGATCGTTCTGAAATCTTGGGTTTGTAGAAATTTCCTTAAGCATAGGGTTCATTCCACCCGGTGCCATATGGAGGAAGGTTATATAAGCATTCTGTGTATAGAGATACTTAACGAAGTTCTGTGCTGCAGCTGTCTTTGCACTGTCATCCTGAGTAAAAAGACCAAGAGCAACAACTGTTCCGTATCCTGCAGATGATTTGTTTGTCATAATAGGTGCAAGACGTGTCTTGTCTACGAGTTCTGGATCAAATCCTGTTCCCTTAAGACTTTCAAAGTTATCGGATGTAAGAGAACCTGCAGCTACTTCAGCAAGAGCAAGGTCATCCATAATATAGGTAGAGTAGTAGAACATTGCAAGCTTTCCCTGAAGATAATAGTCTCTTGCTCTCCATGTCTGAGGTCCGGGAGGTGTATATTTGGCAAGTTCAGCATAATACTCTACAGCTTCTTTCATTTCAGGTGAATTGAATACAAGTTTGCCGTCTTTATCAAAAAGTGCTGCATTGTTTGCCATAGCAATGGGTGTAAAACACTGTTCATCGTAACCTTCTCCATCCATTGTACCGACTAAAATACCATACTGATTCTTATCCGGCTGATAAAAATACTTCGCAGCTTTAAGTGTATCTTCCCAGGTTGTTGGAGGTTTTAGACCTGCTTCTTCAAACCAGTCTGCTCTGTACCAGATACCCTGTATCCATCCGTGATATGGAAGAGCATAATAGCCATCTTTGGCACTGGTTTCAAGAACATTCAGTGCGCCCTGATAGAACTTCTCTTTTCCTATTCCTTTAACAATCTCTGTTGCAGCTGTGATATCAACAATACCTTCCACTCCGAAGGCAACTGCAGTTTCAGCAGGTGCTTCGAACATTGCAGGAAGAGTACCGGCTGCAGACGAAGTCTGCACCTGAGTTACAAGATCATTTTCATCTACTGCAACAAGATTAATAGACACATCAGGATAAAGTGTTGTATATGTATCAATTAAAACCTGAATTGTTGCCATTCTGTCTGACTGTGTTTCTGTAGTCCAGAAATCGAATGATACTGGTCCTGCTTCCTGTACTTCTTCTTCTCCACCTGCAAATACGCTTAGTGGGAGTAGAATCAATAGAGCAGCCATAATGATTAAAATTGCTTTTTTCATAAAAGACTCCTTTTTTATTGTAAATATTTTTTAATAATAGAATTGGGTTTGGGAGATCACAACATCATTTTAGTACTATGCTGGTACTGTTTATATAGTACTGGTACTGGGAAAAGGGAGACCGGTCTCCCTTAATTAAATCGCTCTTCCAGATTTGAGACTTTGGCAAGTTTAATTGCAGCAGCTCTGTCATGAATTCCCAGTTTTGAATAGATACTGCTAATGTGATTTTTTACTGTCTGCTCTGCAATAAAAATTTTATCTGATATTTCAGAATTTTCCATATTTAAAGCAACTAAAAACAGAATTTCCTGTTCTCTTTTACTTAGCTTTTCAATTTCTCTGGAAGCATGTTTTGTATCAATCACGGTGCTTGACTCCCCGGAAGTGTCCATTAACTTAACCATAATTTGCGGAGACATTTGTATTGTTCCATGATTTAAGGCCCTAATAGAATTTATAAGATCTACAGGTGGAACATCTTTTAGCAGATAGCCTGCAGCACCATATCCCAGGGCTTTGTGAACATATTCATCATCATCAAAAGTTGTGAGCATCATAATTTTAATTTGAGGGTATTTTTTATGTAATACTTTTACAGTTTCAACCCCATCCATTCCAGGCATTCTTACATCAAGAAGTATAATATCAGGAATCTGTTTTTTTACCAGTTTTACAGCTTCCAATCCAGTGTGTGCTATATTTATTATTTTTATATCATCTGCAAGGGTTTCAAGTACTGCCTTAAGGCTTTCAATAAAAAGTATCTGATCATCTACCAGCAGTATTTTAATTTTATCCAATTTTTTACTCCAGGGGAATCTCTACATCAATTTTAAATCCATCATCTACATTTCTGATGTCAAGGGTTCCACCAATACCAAGAATACGTTCTCTCATTCCAGCTACTCCAATACCATCAACAATCTCTTTTGATCCTATACCATTATCATGTATTGAAACTCTTAGAGTCTCCTCAGTAATCCAGAAATTAATACTAATAATTGTTGCCATACCGTGACGGAATGCATTTGTCATTCCCTCTTGTATAGTTCGAAAAATAATAGCATCTATTCTGTCATTTGTAAAACCGGATAAATTTCCATACTCAACTTTTATATCAATACCTGTTGCCGCCTGAAAAACAGAAACCAGCTCTTCAATCATATTAATACCATAGGGTTTTACAATATTTTCATTTCTAAGATGCCGCAGAGCAGCTCTGGTTTCTGCAAGGCCCTTTTGAGCCTGATCTCTTGCTGTAGAGCGGAGTGCAGGTCGTTTTAATTTTTTCTCATCTGATAGGAGTATAGCAGCTTCCATCATCATTATAATATTTGTTAGTACATATCCCACTGTATCGTGAATTTCTCTGGATACACGCTTTCTCTCTTCTATTAGAGTTTGTATTTCAAGTGTTTTAACATAACTTTGAAATCCAATATTAGCATCTGTCAGCTGTGTAATTGCAGAGTCCAGATGTCTAATTCTTTTTGTTTTTTCAGTACAGCTATTTGAATATCTTTTAAGCATTATTGAGATTACAATAATAATAAGACTGTATACAGCTGCAGCTGTTAAATCATGAATTGATACTCTTTCAATATTTTTCTGCCATGCAGAAACTTCTCCCTGGGAAAGCATAAAAAGAAAAAATATAATTGACTGAACAATAATATTTCCGGGGGATGAAAGATAAAATGATGTTTCGATTATAAGGGATGAATATAAAATTAATTCTATACCAATATAATTGCCCAGAGGATATCCTATTAGAAACAGAAGGAGATAGCGTAAAAAAATGAAAATTATTTGTGTGCCGGTTTCATGCATAAAAAAAAGCATTGAGCTTAGAATTATAGATGCTAAGGCAAAAGCATAAAACTGCCAAAGAAAATAGTGTCCTATTTCCAGGTTAGTGTAATAGAGGCTGAATAGTAATATAGATATAAGGTGGCTTATAATTGATATAGCTAAAGCAGAAATCCGAAGGGGCTGATCTATTCTGTTAAATGTAAATAGCTTTTTCAATGTCAGTTATTTTCACTGATTTTTGTTCATAAGTCTATGGGTAATAATATATTTTTAAAAATAATTGTATAATTCAGACTGTTGTTTAAACATGTCAAAGGATAAATTTATACCCTCTACCTCGAATTGTCATAATATGTCCATGAGATTCTGATTCTTCCAGTTTTTGTCTTAATTTGGCAA
>JAOZPU010000159.1 GCA_029932585.1 Spirochaetia bacterium
ATATAGTACTGTGATACATGGCTGTCAAGGAAAAGTTTTTTAAAATTAAATATCCTCACTCGATTAGAGGGGTTCTTGATATTACACGAAATTAGTGATACACTAGTATTGTGTAAACTTGGTTGCAACTTCGTTGCCTGGTCGTTCGTTTCACTCACTGCTCGGCTATGCAACCTAAGCTGCTCGGCTATGCAGCCAAAGGGGTGTAGTATGGAAAATGTAACAGTTTCGCTTCCCGAAGAGGTAGCCGGATGGTCCAGGGTATGGGCAGCCGAACATGATACAAGTGTTTCGAAAATGCTTGGACGCTTTTTAAAAGAAAAAATGGACAGTGAAAAGCAATATGCACAGGCAATGAATTCATTTTTACAGCGAGAACCTGTGATGCTAAAAGAAAAGGACGAATCCTATTCTTCCAGGGATAGTCTGCATGAGAGGTAACATTTTTGTTGATACAAATATTCTTGTTTATTCCAGAGACTTGAGTGAACCGGCTAAACAGGTAGAGGCTTTAGGCAGATTAGCAGTTTTATGGCAGAATGGTACTGGTAGAATAAGTACCCAGGTTTGTAACGAGTACTATACAACAGTAACTCAGAAGTTAAAGCCCGGTTTAAGTAAGGATGAGGCTTGGCAGGATATTGAAGATTTATTTGCCTGGCAGCCATTAGCTGTAGATAAAAAAGTATTAGTTAAAGCAAAAACCTGCCAATCCAGGTATCAGTTATCCTGGTGGGATTCTCTTATAGTATCGGCAGCATATTATAGTAATTGCAGTACTATCCTTTCTGAAGATTTGAATAATGGACAAAAATATTTTGATATAGTTGTGGAGAATCCATTTTGATAATATCTAAAACAGTTATGAATACACAGTCCCCATTTACAGTTTTAAAAAAAGAAAACTCAGTTCTGAGCAGATCTGCTAAATCTTCCTCTGGAATTTTCTATTTCTGGCTTAAAGAAGATGATTATGGGGTTTATGTAGATATTTGTGACAATAAGAAAAAATCGATTTTTCCGGATGTGAATAAATATAAAGGTGCTTTGTATGATGCTCTCCATCTATACAATCAACTAAGATCCAATATCTTCTGGCAATTGGATTGGGGAAGGGATCAAAGTCAGCTTTATTTAATGGATCACCCCGATTTATTGGATTTATTACTGGATTGCGGGAATTTGCTTTTGCCTTCCGGTGATTCAGTTAAAGATATTGAAGAACTTTCTGAATATACTTTGACACTTAAAGCTTATGAAAAAAGTGAAGTGCTGTCATGGAAAATTTGTTTTAATACTTCCAGAAGAAAGGATTTATGTAATTTTAGGTTTCTTACTTCCTCCCTTATTATGTCCGGAAAAAATCTTTATAAGATTAAGTCCCTTCCAAATTATCAGCAGCTTGATTTATTTAACTGTACCCTGGATGATAATGAAACAGAACGTCTTCTTAGTTTATTTCTTAGTACCTTTTCTTCTGCTGGTATAAGCTACTTTGACTTTCAGGTTGAAATGCATGGTAGAATTAAATCTGAACCTGCATTGGTACTGGAAAAGGTAGATTCTTTGGGCTCTCTTTTTCTCAATGTTGCCGCTTCTTCTCCTGAAATTGATATTGATTTTTTTAATAGTTATGAGCTTACACAAATAGTTTCAATAAACAGGGATAAAAAAGTAGTAAAAGTTACTGATGTTATTCCTATTGATACTTTGGAAGCATCCGACAAAATTGAAAGAATATTAAAAAGGTATCAGGATAAAAAAAATCCTGAACTAAGCTATTCCAGGGTGGAAAACCTTTTTATTTTGCAATCACAATTGGCTTTAACTTTTTTGGAGTCTGAACTTTACCATTTATTAACAGATTTCGTTTTAATAGGTTCAGAAGAATTAAAGAAATTTAATATTAAAACAGTTAAGCCCAGATTGAAATTGAAGGTGTCATCGGGAATAGATTTTTTGGAGGGGCAGGGAGGCCTTTCCATTGAGAATGAGGAATTTGATCTTTCCGACTTTTTAAAAACCTATGAAGAAAAAAAATATATTCTGCTTAGTGATGGAACGAGAGCAATTGTTGAACATGGATTTATAAAGCGGCTTAAACGTCTTTTAAAACCCGATAAAGAGGGTAATTTACGTATATCTTTTTTTGATCTTCCCCTGGTTGCAGAGTTAATTGACGAAAAAACAGCCAGTCAGGGCTTTATTGAGGGCAGGAAAATTCTTGAAGGTTTTAACTCTATAAAAGGAACTCCCCCTTTAGTAACTAAAATGAAAGTAACTTTAAGGGATTATCAGAAAAAAGGTTTTGCCTGGCTTAATTATCTTAAGGAAAATAAACTGGGTGGTTGCCTTGCGGATGATATGGGTCTGGGAAAGACTGTTCAGAGTATTGCTTTGCTTGCAACAATTTATCCAAAAGAGAAACTTTCAAGTCTAATTGTTATGCCAACCAGTCTTTTAGTTAACTGGCAGAGGGAAGTTGAAAAATTTGCACCTAAAATTTCATCAGTCATATATCATGGAGCTGATAGAGATCTATCAAGTGCTCTTAAAAAGAATCTAATTTTTACAACCTATGCAATGGTTCGAAATGATATCGATAAGTTGAGAGAACAAAATTTTTATTACATAATTTTGGATGAATCTCAAAAAATAAAGAATATACAATCCAAAATTTCAAAGGCTGTAATGCTGCTAAATTCCAGCAGGAGGCTGGCATTAAGCGGGACTCCTGTAGAAAATAACATTGGAGAACTTTATTCTCTGTATCGATTTTTAAATCCGGCTATGTTTGGAAGTTTAAAGAATTTTCAAGATGATTATCATAATCCTATTACAAAACAGGGTGATGAAGAGGCAATGGGTGATCTTAAAAAAAAGATATATCCTTTTCTTTTACGAAGGCTTAAAACAGATGTTTTAAAAGAGCTCCCTGACAAAACAGAACAAATAATATATGTAGACATGACTCCCGAGCAGGCTAAGTTGTATGAGAAACGCCGTAAATTTTATCATGAAGCAATAAAAATGCAGATAAAAAGCGAGGGTTTTGATAAAGCCCGGTTTTTTCTGTTTCAGGCAATGAATGAACTTCGTCAGCTGGCAAGTGTTCCTGAAAATAAAAGTGAAGGAAGTATTAGAAGCCCTAAAAGAGAGGTTCTTGGAGAATATTTAAGCGAAGTGATAGCTAATGGGCATAAAGTACTTGTTTTTGCTAATTATCTTGAAGCATTAAATATAATGGGGGAAGAACTGAGCTCTCAGAATATAGAATATCTTACTATGACAGGGAGTACACGCAAAAGAGATGTTCTGGTGGATTCTTTTCAAAATGATGATAAATATCGTGTTCTGTTAATGACTCTTAAAACTGGCGGGGTTGGATTAAATTTAACTGCAGCAGATTATGTTTTTATTTTTGATCCATGGTGGAATGTAGCAGCAGAAAATCAGGCTATAGACAGAGTTCATAGAATTGGCCAGAAAAACAGTGTTTTTAGTTATAAGCTTATTACTAAAGATACAATAGAAGAAAAAATACTTCAGCTGCAGCAGCAGAAAACAGAATTGGTAAATGCTTTAATAGAAAGTGATGGTGACAGTGTAAAGTCTATAAGTGAAGAAGATATAGACTTTATCTTTTCAGATAGCAGGATACAGGAATGAATAATAATCAATTAAAATTTAACTCTGTTGATGGATGGGTTCAAATAATTGAGCAGGGTGAAGTATGTGATACTTGTGGCAAAAAACTAACAGGTATTTTTTTTAAGAAGGATGGTGATTCGGAATGCCTGGCCTGTATAATAGGGGAATGCAGTAGAATAGCTGTAGAGGAAATGTACCATAGCCCTGATGGAATTAAAATAATGGAAGCTTTTGATAATAAGACAGCTCCTCCAATAAAAATTGGCATGTTGGTAAATATGAAAACTCTTCTTCCAATTGTAGAAAGACTTGATGGGAGAGCAATAGAAGAGGTCTTTATAGGTATTGTTTCTACTTTAGGTTATAATTCTGGTCATCCTCTTAGTCGTTTACTTAGATATATTGCTATACCTGTAATTATCGCTCAGGAAAACAAATTCCTTTCGACTCTTATTTCTCTTGCAGAGAATAACTTGTCACATATTATTGTGGAAGATTCTCTTCCACTTAATTATAATCTTGCTCTTACCCTGTCGTATATTGCTCCTTATAACAAGTGGGCAAAACAACTTATAAAAACAATGCTTGAAATAGCGGTGAAGAGAAAAGATATATATGTTACTGATTGGTTTGTTAATAAAAAAGGATACTACTTTCCAAGGGAAGATATTTTTTCTCCCAGGTATCCCCACGTACTGGAACAAATAATTTTTAACTATGAAATTACTAAAAAACTTGTGGGATCCTCCGGCTCTTCGAATAACTATAAGGTAAAACAACTTTTAAATGAAATATATACTGCTCAGCATTTAAAAACTATTTATGGGTTCTATTTGAAGGGTGTATATAAAAAAGCTGGCAAAGGTTTATTGTTGGAAAAGGGAGCGAAGAAACAAGACTATATTAGAGCTTTTTCAGAAATTATACAGAATTCAGATTTAGCTGAGATATTTTTACAGGAGCTTCCTGTCTGGTTTAGAAAGATATTTGAAGAAATAATATGGGAAGATAAATGTTTACTGTTAGAGGAGTTTATTATAAAAGGGGGGCTAAAGGTATCAAAGAAGGATGAACGGTATTCCTATTCTTATAAACCTGTTCTTCCTCCTGAATCTCAATTATTTCAGATATGGATTTCTTCAAGATACTACGGAAGTGATCGAAAAATATTTCTATATTTTGATGATTCTTTACTTTCACTTTTTCGCACTTTTTTACCAAAGCCGGATAGCTGTAGGCTTTCTTTTAAAGACGCATGCAGAAAGGACTTAATGATAAGCCGAAACCCGGATATTTTAAAAAACCTTACTGTTCTTATGACTTATATGCAGCAATTTGGTTTGAAAAAATCAAAAAACGGGTTAAAAATATTAAAATCTACAATTAAAGATGTTATAAAATTATGTAATATAGAAGAGATTTATCCACATATTAAGGGGCTCGAAAATTTACGTACTTCAATGACTCTCGAATTACTGGAAAAACTGATTAAGGTAAAAAAGGGGAGTACGAAGCTATCTTCAGAAAATCTTATTAAATCACTGTTTACCTTTTATTTTAGTCCTGATGATGGATGGGTAGATAATTTTAGTCATTATTTGGACTATTTAAAATTTAGATATTCGGTTAATAATGAGTCTCTTGGTGAGCTTTGTTCTCTGGAACGTGCGGCTATTCAAATATTGCTCGATCAAATGGAAGTTGGTAAGTGGGTTGATATTGATAATATTCAGCGTTATTTTAATAGTGAGAATATTATGCCTCTTCCTTTTTCTCCCTATTTGGATGAAGATGATATTTATTTTAATGTCAAGTATGCAGAATCCTACATGTCCAGCTTTGACAGGATGAATGTTTCTGAAGCAAATAGAGGTGAAGTACTTTATAAGCCCTATTTGAAGGTTTTAATGTTTGTACTTAATACATTAGGTGTTCTGGATATTGCCTATACCAGACCTGTAAACAAAATATTTCAGAATAAGAATAATCCATGGCTTTCAGTTTATGATGGAATTAAAGAAGTTTCTCTGACTTCTTTGGGAGCATGGCTTTTAGGAAAAGCAGATACCTACGATAAAATTGAATCTGAACCTTCTGCAGTAGTGGTTCTGGATGATAAGCGTCTAATAATTACTGTACAGGGGAGTGATCCTATTCTGGATTTAACCTTGACAACTCTTTCTGTTTCTTTAGGGCCGGGCTGTTATGAGGTTTCTGCCGAATCCTTTTTGCATGATTGTGAGTCGGAACTTGATATTAAAGAAAAAATAAAACGATTTAAGACAAATATATGTGCAGCGCCTCCGGAAGTATGGGAAGCCTTTTTTAATTCTATGTTAAAAAAAGTAAATCCTCTTAAACATAAAAAGGGTGATATCCTGCTATTTCAGCTGGATCCCAAAAATAAGGAACTTATTCAGCTGCTTTTTCAGGATGCCTATTTGCGCAGTCATATAGTTAAGGCTGAGAACTACCAGATAATAATAAAAGAAAGTTCCTATAATACCATTCAAAAGAGGCTTGCTGTGTTTGGTTATCTTTTGCCTCCGAAAAAGAATTATCAGCAATATTGATAAGTATAAAAATCCACCTAAATCAATATTTCACTTTTTAAAATATCATTTTTTAGCAGATGGAAATAAAGTAAATTGACATTACTGTTGAGAATACTTAAAAAATGTAATATATATTTCAAAAATACTTTATTTTCGGAGATACAATTGTCAGAAGAAAATCAGAATGAACAAAAATACTCAAACAAATATGTTAGAGGCCTTCTAATAATACTTGGAACTATTTCAGTATTATTAGGTCTTATTGGCATAATTTTACCTC
>JAOZPU010000027.1:0-19762 GCA_029932585.1 Spirochaetia bacterium
TTCCTGTAATATTTTATTCACTGTAATCATACAAACATTATACAAGACTTTTGGTGATTTTTCTATCAGAAATGAGAAAAAAGAGGACGGAGATGCATTATTAACACCCCTTTGACTATCCCCAGCTCCGAAGGGGCTGGTCGCAACTCCATTACTGGTCGTCCATGCAACCAGGGGCGCCATATCTCCCAATTTGTAAAGAATAGTAGAGAGACCGAGGGAAAGTATAAAGAGTCAATATTACATAAAATATAAATTTAGATAGCTAAACTCCCATTTTTATAAACCGATCATAGAGTTAAGGGGAGTGTGTCTGAATGATGGAATCACTTGAAAATAGTAAGCAGCTAATAGATATTCTCGAAAAAGAGATAGATTTTGTTAATAAATTTACTGAAATTGAAAAATCCATCCTGGACTCTGTTATCGCAAATAATTGGGATACCCTGGAAAAGTCAATAACTAAGTCTGATAATATTTCGCAGATAATTGAACGCCTTGATAATCAGAGAGATATTTGTGTAGAAACATTAAGAGATCAGATGGGTGAAGATGAGAGTACCCATTTTTATAGATTAACAAGCAATTTGGAACCAGAATATAAAAACAAAATAAACGATCTGTATCGAGTTTTAAAGCTTTCTGTATTAAATCTTCAGAATATGAACTGGAGAATTGATGCATACGTAGGCACTGTAACAGGAATAATGAAACAAACTCTTAATGAGATATATCCTAATAGAAGGGGTTCTTTATACTCCAGATCAGGAATAATAAAAGAAGCAGATCATAACCCAATGGTGCTAAATAAGAAATTATAGGGTTTTTCGGAGACGAGAAGGAAGGTCATATGCAATCTACTTTTGCAGGAATTGAAATTGGAAAAAGAAGCCTGGTAGCTCATACTACTGGATTAACAACAATAGGGCATAACCTGAGTAATGCTTCAGTAGAAGGATACAGTAGGCAGAGAATACAACTGGGATCATTTGATCCTATCTATGTTCCAGGATTAAATAGAGAGGCTGCTCCCGGACAAATTGGTCAGGGAGTTTCGGTTGAGAGTGTCGAACGTGTACATGATCAAATATTACAGGGAAGAATTATAAGTCAGGCAAATGGTCGGGGCTATTGGGAAGCCAGAGATAAGTACTTACTTATGGTGGAGCAGGTGTACAATGAACCTGCAGATACATCTCTTAGAAGTCATATGGATCAGTTTTGGGAAGCATGGCAGGACTTATCATTAAGACCCGAAGAAACAGCCAGCAGGCAGGCTGTTATAGAGCGAGGGCAGACTCTTGTAGGCAGTATACATAATCAATACCGTGGTCTTAAAGATATTCGGGATATGCTTGAATTAGAGGTGACAGCAACTGTAGATAGTATAAATGGAATATTAACAAATATTAGTAATTTAAATGAACAGATAGTTAAAGTAAAAGCAATGGGTGATAATCCCAACGACCTCCTTGATCGCAGAGACCTTTTAACAAAAGAGCTTTCCGGTTTAATGGAAATTTCAATAGATAACAGAGATCCTGATGAATTTACTATAACTACTGGCGGAATCCATCTTATTCAGGGAAGAGTAGTATCATCACTTACTGCAGAGCCGGATCCTCTTAATGAGGGTTACTCTACTGTAAAATGGACAGCCAATGATGAAGAAGTAAATCTTCTGGGTGGAAAACTGGCTTCATTTGTTCAGTTAAGAGATAATGATCTTAGATCTGAAATTCAGAATCTGGATATGATGAGTATAAATTTTGTAGATCTTGTGAACGAAAATCATAAAGCAGGTTATGGACTTAATGGAAAAACAGGAGTTGAATTTTTTAATGAATATCCTGTAGTTAATAATGTAGCTGGAAATTATGATACTAATGGGGATGGAGCTTTTGATTCAACATATCTATTTCGAATAAATGGTAGTAATGAGCTTAATGGCAGTGAACAAATAGGCCTCCAGGGTAGAATGCAGTTTTCGGGCCCCTCCGGAAATATTGGTATAGATTATTTTCCAACAGACACAGTTAATGATGTTATCAATAAAATAAATCTTTCCGGTTCAGAAGTAGTGGCAAGACTTGATAGAAATGGACACCTTCAGTTAAAGGCTTCTCCGGCTGCACAAAAAGAAAATCCCGACTTTGTAATAAGGCATGTTGAGGATGATGGTCAGTTTTTAACTGGTTATGCGGGTGTATTAATTGCTTCCGGAGCCCGAGGGGCATTCACTTCAAACAGGGCTGATGCTGTAACATCCTTAAGAGGCGAAGGCCTTGCGTATTCAGTTGCTCCTGTTCCTCATCCTTCAGGCTGGCTGGAGGTAAACAGAACTTTACTAAATGATACAGGCTCTCTTGCTGCAGGTTTTGGTATAAATGGTCATATTTCAAATCCTGGTGATGGTTCTGCTGCCATTGAAATTGCCTCACTTCGTAATAATAATGTTATGGTAGGCCGGTTGCGTAGTTTTGATGATTATTTTTCTTCGACTGTAGCTAATGCCGGATTAAAAGGAGAAGCAGCTTCCAGAGCTTTGGAAACTGAATCTCTTATAATGAAGGATCTGGAAACCATGAGAGAGTCAATATCCGGTGTTAATATTGATGAAGAACTTGCTCAGATGATTAAATTTCAGCATGGTTATTCTGCTGCATCCAGGTATATTACTGAAGTAACAAAAATGCTGGATACCATTATCAATAGAATGGGAGTGTAGTCAGATGACCCGAGTAAGTACCAATATGACAAATGATGACATGCAGTATTATTTGCAGCTTAGAAATTCCGAAATGAATAATCTTCAGAATCAGATGGCAGAAGGTACAAAAATAAAAGATCTTCGTGATGACCCGGTTAGTGCTGCACACTCAGTAAAATATCTGTCGAAAATAAACAGATTAAATCGTTTTTCAGAAAATATCGACACAATAATGAGTGAGAATCGAATAGCAGAGAGTTATATGGTTAGTGCCAATAATATAATTCATCGTGTAAGAGAACTGGCCATCCAGGGTGGTAATGATACTTTTACAAAATTTGAAAAAAATATTATGGCAGATGAAGTAAATCAGCTTTTAAATGAATTAATATCAATAGCAAATGCAAAAACCTCAGATGGTACAAGTATGTTTGCAGGGGATAAAACCCAGAGTGATGCCTACAGGGTTTTATCAAGCCGGGTTCCCGGTTCATTAAATAAAGTAATTACAGATGTACAGTATTCAGGATCTATAAATCCAATTCAGGCAGAAATATCTGAATCGAGCTATATGGATGCAGGGTTTTCAGGTAATCGTGTATTCTGGGCAGAACAGCAGCAGATAATTTCAAATAGGGATGCTCAGAACTTTGTGGTTACTGCAGACTCTAAATTTAGAATTGATAATGACTACATTAGTATAAAAGCCGGAGATAATATTCACACAATTATTGCAAGAATAAACTCCTCTGATGCTGCTGTTAAAGCTTCTCTGGATCCTGTGCAAAATTCAATAGTTATTGAGAGTACTGCTGCTCATGAAATTTGGCTTGAAGATAGTGAGAGTGGCCGTATTTTAAAAGATCTCGGTCTTATTTCAGAAATAGGACACCCACCAAATAATATTGCAAGGGATGCAGAAATTGGTGGTGGTTCATTATTTGACATGGTTATAGATTTAAGAGATCAGTTATATGCAGGGAATACCATTAATATAGGTGGTTCCAGTTTAAAAGGGCTTACACTGGGCCAGGATAATCTAATTTCATCAATAGCTTTACTAGGGTCCCATGAAGAGAGACTCAAGACTGTAAAAGAACGTCTGAACTCTGAAATACCCGAAACTATAGCTCAGAATTCAAGAGAAGTGGATCTTGATATGACAAAGGCCATTACTGATTTGAAAATGCTGGAGTATACGCAAAAAGCATCAATGCAAGTTGCTGGTAGAATACTTCAGCCAACATTACTGGACTTCCTTAGGTAGGGAAATTTACAATATAAGGTAGGATAAATGCAGGTACTAACTAAACCATATGGAAAAATAGAAGTTGATGAACGACAAAAAATTTATTTCCCAAATGGATTACTGGGGTTTGAAAATTTAAAAGATTATTTATTGATGGATGCAGCACAGCAGCCCTTTTATTGGCTTCAGTCTCTGGATGTCCCGGAAATAGCATTTGTAATGATTAATCCAGCTATTTTTAGACATAATTATAATCCAGAAGTTTCCCTTTCTGAACTTGAAGAAATAGATCTTAGTGTTGTAGATTCTGATAATGTTCTTGTCTTTTCAATTGTTACCATTCCTGAAGAGCATTCTAAAATGACCGCGAACCTACAGGGACCTGTTATAATTAATAGGGATAAAAAGTATGGTCGCCAATGCATATCTACAAATAATGAATATAAAACACAGCACTATGTTCTTGAAGAGCTGGCAGTAGAAAAGGATAGTGTATGCTGATACTTGCAAGGAAAAAAGATGAAAGCATAATAATAGATGATCATATCGAAATATCTATTGTAGAGATAAAAGGTGATCAGGTTAAAATTGGAATCAGTGCACCACGGTCAGTAAAAATATTTAGAAATGAAGTTTATCTTGCAATTCAGGAGGCAAACAAGGCTGCCGCCAATTCAGGAACTGAACTTCCATCCCTTGATATATTTAAGCATCCTTAAGATTTTCATAAATAGTTTCAAATTCAGAGCTATTTTCTAAAAATATTTTAACAAGATCAGGATCGAAATGCGATCCTGCATCTTTTGTTATAATGTCGATCGCTTTTTCATGGGTAAATGATTTTTTGTAACTTCTTTTCATTCGAAGAGCATCATATACATCAGCAATTGAAACAATCCTTGCAGGTAATGGTATATCAGTTTTGCTTATACCATATGGATATCCATTACCATCCCATTTTTCATGGTGAAATGTAGCTATTTGTGTTGCCATAGGATCCGGATAAGCTTTTAGAATATATGCACCATTTATAGTGTGTTCTTTCATTATTTTCCACTCAGAATCATCTAGCGCACCAGGCTTTGTTAATATGTCATCTGGAGTCCCTATTTTCCCCACATCATGCATTGGCGCCAGGAAAAAAATATTTTCAATGAATTCTGTATTAACACCTGGATACAGAGGATTATTAAATAATTTAGCGGCGATAACTTTAGAATATGCTCCTACCCTTTTAATATGATTTCCAGTATCATTGTCCTTTAATTTTGAAGCCTCAAGTAAACTTAAAAAAGTTTTTTCCAGAAGTGCTTTATTCCCTTCAGAAATATCATCAAAAATACCAATAAAAAACTCGGGAATAGAATCTTCTCCATTCTGAATCCTTCTATCTGTAAAAGGATTTATAATTAAATTTGCAATTATAGTTAATCTGTCACGATGTGTTGATTCAACTTTTGTTTTAGAAGAATGGCCCGTATCTTTGTTTCGAATATTTTTATATATAGTGCCCATTAGCTCAGGAGTTAGAAAAGGAGAAAAATCGTGAACAATATTTACAGGAAGATCTCTTTTTTGGTGTAAAAATAATAGTTGGTAAGAATTATTTTCCCAGATAATATTAAGCTTCCTGTCCAGTATAACAGCTGGAATCCTACTTGATTTTAGATTTTCCATTACCTTTAGGTGACGAAAGGGAATATTTGCTTCAGAAAGTAATCCGGACCTTTTAGAATTATTGGATTGATAATTCTTACCGGAGAAATCTTCTGCATCATCAAGCTCTTCTAATGGTTCAAGTTCATCAAGTTCTATTAAATTATTACTATTACTATCCATTAATATTTATTCAAGGCTTTCTTGTAATACCGATTTCTGCCTCACTCCTCCTTAAATATAACGGTCCCTCAGAATCACTGGAAGCTCCAAATTCTTTATATTGTTTAATGCCAAGATCAATAAGATTACCTGACCATGATTTATTGTTTAGTTTATCAATATATATTTTTCCATTGATATCCATATATTTTGAAAACTCCAGAACATCGGGTCCTGTGAGTAGTATTCTCTCATGTTCTTTAAGTATGGTTGATATTTCTTCTGGTGTCAAATCCAAATTATCAGATATTTTGTCACCTTTGGAAAAAACAGCTGTATAAAAGCGTTTCTTTCTCGCATCAATAATAGGTACTACAATTCCCTCAAAATAATCAAACCCGTATGCTATCATATCCATGGTAGGTACAGTAACCATTGGTATTCCCGAACCCAAGCTTAATCCTTTTGCTGTAGCCATACCAATGCGAAGGCCTGTAAAAGATCCAGGACCCCTGGGACAAACAATAAGATCAAGATCTGAAACAGAAAGATCTCCCCTTTTAAGAAATAGTTCAATTTCGGTTACAAGTGTTTCTGAATGTTTGAACCCCATATCACAGGAAAAATCAAATCGATTCTGATCAGTTTTCAGGCTTATACTGAAAATACCGGTTGAGGTATCGAAAGCAAGAATATTCATTACATACCTTCTATATTAATTTGTCTGGTTTTGTCAGGAAGTATAGAGATCGTAATTGTTATAGTATTATCAGGTAAATATTCAGTAATTTTTTCACTCCATTCTATAATAGTAATATTTTTACTGTACATAAAGTCATCAGTACCAAGCAGTTCAAATTCTTCAATTGATTCAATCCTATAGAGATCCATATGAAAAAGATCTAACCTTCCACTATATTCAGAAATTATTGTGTAAGTAGGGCTTGTAATTTCATCTGGAATATCCAGGCCTAAGGCTATTCCTTTTACAAGCGTTGTTTTGCCAGAACCTAAAGTTCCCTTTAGTGCAATAATATCGCCAGAACTCAGATTTTCAGCAAGGGCTTTTCCAATAATAATTGATTCTTCTGGAGAATTAGAAATTTTAGTTGTCAGTAGAGTTTCCCTTCTTTTTCGATTAATAGGATAAAATCTTTAAGATTCCTTATAGCTGCAATTACAGGAAAATCCGGTGCTTTTACAAATTTTATTTCAACTTCTTTCGTTCCAAATGGGGTTCTTTCAAGAGAAAATTCAATCGCATTTTCTGTGGTTTCCGATCGTTTATTATTAAGAACAGCGAGGCCTGTAAATTCTTCTCTGTAATGGAGAGGAATATCCTTTCTGATTATATTATTAATACTAATTACATCCATTTAACAACTTTATTAGAAATAGAGGGCATCGTCAATAAGATAACAAAATGTATAGCTGTAAATTAAAAAATTATTAAAATAAATCATATATAAAAGAATTTATACTATTAATATTCTTTTGAGATACCTTTGTAAACATAATATGCATTACAGCACCCATGGGTTTAATTCTTTTTATTGATTTATTTTTTGCAAATGCAATAACTTTTTCTCCATCAGGAGCTTCAAATTCAATTTTTAATAATTCACCAACTCCAAGAGGGTAGGAAGCTCTCATGGAACAACCTCCTGCTGATATTTCAATTATAGTGCCTAAAATTCCAGATTTAGAATCAACAATGGCCTTTCTTTTTGCATTTCTGCCAGTCCCTGTTGTTATTAACCTAATTGGGTAAAAATATGCAGGTCTGCCTAATGCCTTTCTCCTGTGTTTTCGTTGCTGTGCCTGTTGTATACTTTTAGAATGTTGTAAAAAAAGACTGGGAACACCCCTTATGTTATTGTAGCCTGATACTTTGCTTGTAAAAGAATATCCCTGGCCATTAGATTTCCAGAAAAAGACCTGAATTTTAGTCCATTTTTTCCATCTAATCTGATTGCCATGGTCATCCCGTGGAATCTTGACTCCAAGATAATCCTTCAAATTTGATGAGACCTGTGATTCGTATCTTGTCCCTCCTGGTGTTGAAAGGTGGAGTTTTTGACCTGGAGCCAATTGTTTTGTACCAGTCATTATCTGTTTTTTTTCACTGTTTCTTTCTATTTTCTGTTTTATTCTGTATAGTAATAGCTTTTGTCCTTCCCGAACTCCCTGTGGCGCAATATCATTTTCCAGTCTGGTAAATGCTTTTTTTAAAGTTGAATTAAGTGTTTTTGAGTTTTTAAGAAGATTAAAAGGGTCTTTTATGGAATAGGTTTTAATTAAGTATTCCAGAGTTCTAATTTCAGGAATGCTAAGTCCCATAGAAACAGCTCTTTTTTTGAAATTCCTTTTATTATATCGCCCGGATCCTCCACTGGAAGTTGAACCAGATCTGGATCTTGTACTATTCCCAGATGATCTTCCAGAAATTATTAGTAAAATTATAAAAACAAAGAAGACAACAATTCCTACTATAACAGATGTATTGCTTTGTTTTTTTAAAGTCATGATAGCTTCCTGAAGTAGAAAAAAATTCAATTTATACTCCTTTACTCATCTTTTTTTTCAATTAAATTTATATATTCCAGTAGTTTTGTTATTCTGGGGGCTATTTCATATTCCATGAGATCACCTATAAGAATCGAATCTTTTATATTAAATGCCTCTACTAATTCTACAAGTATATCATTTAAATCTTTATAAAAGCCATTAAAACTTTCTGAGTTAATAGATACTTTCGATATATCAGTATATCCATATTCTTTCAGAAAAGGGAAAATTCTTATTAGTTTTTCGGATAAATCAATAAAATTTAGTACAGAATCCATTGCTTTTTTATCATTACCTGTCTGAAGTAGAACTGCTACATCAGAAATTGATGGTATTAGGTCTTTTAATAGTTCCGCAGTGTTTTGAAGTTCACTAAAGGGAGAAGTTACCTCTTGTATCCTGTTTTGAAGAATTATAGTAATTTCGTGGAGAATTCCAAGAAGTAATTTTTTCCCTTCTAATTTATCACCTGTTCCCTTTTGATAGTTAGCAATAAGTTCCTGTAATTTTAGAATCCCATATTTTTGCAAATCTTTTTTAGTTAAATAAGTATCCATAGCACTTGTAACGTATGGTAATTCTAATAATAAATCGGTAGTTAAAGAAGTGTTATTGGCAGTTATAGCATTTTTTAAGAGTGTAATATATTGATACAGGGTTTGAAGATCAGAAATATATCTGTCTGGTCCGGATATTGCATTAATATTTAAAATTTTAATATTTTCCAAAAGAATATTTCCCCACTCAGAAAATTTTTCAATTTCTAATTTACTATCATCCATTTCCATATCTATTATTTCATAACCAAATTTATTTAACCATTCTGATAGACCTGAAAATAGTTCATTTAATGATTTTTCATTTTCCAGCGTAATATCAAAGGGTTCATTATTTAGTGTAATTTTCATAATTTATCATTCCTTGTTTCTCAATTATTAGTTATTATTACTGAAATTGTCTATTGATTTTGAACTATCTTCCATTGTTTTTAATGCACTTTCCATTCTACCAAATTTTATTCTTAATTCGAGTTCTTTGTCATCAAGTTTTCTTTCCATATTTAAAATATTTGTATCAGCTCTATTTATTTGATTATCAATTCCCGAAATCCTTGTTGCAACCAATCCCCCTATTTGTGTGTATGAATTAATATATCTGTCCATTTCATATGCAGCACCGGAATCAATAATAAGATCTCCGTCAGTATCTGTTCCAAAAAGTTCTTTAATTTGAGAGATATCTCCATTGAGGGCTTCGTCAAGTTCATCCTCATTAATTTCAAGATATCCTCTAAGTTTTGTTTTATTTACTCCACCGCCGAATCCGCTGGAATTTGTAGAAATCCCAATTTGAGCAAGAAGGCTTAGATTGCTGTTCCCACTTGTTTCATAAACATCCATTGCAATTTGCTGCAGTCTGTTTTTCAGTTGGGCGAATGTCATATCTCCCTGGAAAATACCTAAATTTTTCTTTGCAGTTTCTTTCTCTTCATCTGTAAGATATTCAAGTTCACTAATTACACCAGCATCATTACTTGTCAATATATGAATTTTTTGGAGTACCTGATTATAATTTCCAACAAAAGCAATTATTCCATCTTTTATCGAGTCTTTATCGGGAAGTATCTTTATTTCAATATCCCTGGAATCTGTCCCTTTTAAATCCAGTGTTACACCTTGAATTAGATCATCTATCGAATTTGTTTCTCTTGTAACAGGAATCCCGTCAATTGTTAATTTTGCATCCAGAGCACTTGAAACGGGATTAACTGGTTCATACCCATTTCTTGCTTCCTTATTAATAATTTTTATTTCACTAATAATAATTTGTCTATTTGTATTGATATTTTTTATATCAATACTGCTAATATTATTGCCTGTAATAGAGTAGGGTATTGAAAATTTCTGGACATCTTCAATATCTTTGAGTTTTGGTAGTAGAGTAGTATCGTTTAGATACATTATTTCAAGGGAGTCTCTAAATACAGGTTTGGGAGGAGGAGACCATTCCGGGAGTGTTACTCTGCTTGGTGAATCATCAATTGTTATACCTTCAAAATTTATACTCCCGGGAGTCTTTATCTCAGGTCCTAATGGTTTAGTTTTTTGAATGTATTCTTCTTTTTCTAAATTTTTAATTTGAACCGCATACTCAAGTACGAACTTATCTTTCATTACTACTTCCGGGTTAAAGGGAAGTTTAATCTCGGATTCCGGTTCCAATGTTACAATATCATCCAATACCGAAAAAGTAGAATTATTAGATGAAGATTTGTTAATTCCTTTATTTATAGAGCTGAAATCTACTGTATTTATACTCTCATTAACTGTTTTAATTAACCCTGTTGATATGCCAAGCTTTACAGAATCGTCACTTAGAACAAGTTTGTTTGAACTACCTGTTTTAGTGGTTTCTATCATAAATACTATTGTTTCTGAGGAATCATTTATCAGCTTTGCTCTTAGCAAACCTTTTGATCTTTTATTAATAGCGTCTATAAAAGTTTGTAATCGATTTTCTTTAAATTTAAACGTAATATCGTCTTCACCAATTTTAAAACTATAAATACCTTCTGGTACACGAAAATCTTTAGGTAATGACCTTGATAAAAAACGATCACTTCCTGCAAGTTGTTCCACATTAATTATTATTGTTTCATTTAGTGAATCACGACCTGCAATGGCTGTTGCAACAGTCTCATCACTGGACTCTGCCACATGTTCCTGAAATGGATTTTGAAAACCAAAGAGTAATTTGGAGCTTTCTTTAAAACGGTTAAGTGTTGCATTGATCTCCTGCCAGACTTCTTTTTGTTCTCCAAATGTATCCTTTTTATCCTCAAGTCTTCGTAAGGGGATTCTTTCGGCATCCATAAGACCTTCTATCATCTTATCGGTCCCGTATTTACTATTTACACCAGGGATGCTTATATCAGACATTAAAATTCCTAATCCCCAGAGAATATTTGTAAGCTAAATTTCTTCGTCAAAAATTAAGCCTATTACCTCCTTCATTCGTGAATGAAGTTTAAGGAGTGCTTCTGAGGGTATAACTCTAATTACTTTATCGGTTTTGCTGTCAATCACCTTTACAACAACTTGATTCAGTTCTTTATTTACTGAATAGCTGAGCTTTCTATTTACAACATCCTGTATATTTAGAACCTTTTTTATGTATTGATCTGTAGCCACACGTGATTTAGCCTTACGTTTATTCTCATTTTCAATAGCCAGGTTCTGTTTGTTTTGTTGATCAGCCTTTCTTTTCTGCTCAACCTTTACTTGTTTTTGTTGAAGTTCTTTTGAAACTTCAACCCTGGCAGGAGAAAGTTCTGTTATTTTTTGAACATCAATATCCATAATATTTACCTAAAAAAAACGGGAGAGGGGCGCGACCCCTCCCGATAGCATTAGTGATAAGATAACGTCCAGAAATCTTATCAACTCCGCTGGAACGGTTTATTTCTACAGTAACTGTAGTACTGACTGTGTGCTGCTGTTAGCCTGTGCCAGCATTGCTGTGTTAGCTTGTGTAAGAATTTGATTTTTAACATAGTCTACCATTTCAGTAGCCATATCAACATCTCTAATTCTTGATTCTGCTGCCTGAAGGTTTTCTGATGCAATTGCAACACCCTTAGAAGCCATTTCAAATCTATTCTGGTATGCACCAAGATCAGCTCTCTGCTGAGAAACAACTTTCAATGCAGAATCTACCATACCGATTGCCATATTGGAATCTTCTGGTGTAGCAATATTAATTGTTTCACTACTTCCCTGTGCTCCCTGAATACCAAGTGCTTGTGCTGTCATTGTCCCAATATATACTCTTTCACTTTGGTCCATATTTGCACCCACCTGGAACTGCATAACAGTTTCTGAATCTCTGGAAAAATTACCAGTCAACATATTCATACCATTAAACTGGGCATGAGAAGCTATTCTGTTGATTTCATCAACAAGCTGTGAAACTTCAACCTGAATCTGCATTCGGTCTTCACTTGTATAAACACCATTTGCTGACTGAACAGAAAGTTCACGTAGTCTGTGGAGAATATCCTGGGTTTCATTAAGATAGCCTTCGGCTGTCTGTATAAATGACACACCATTCTGAATATTCTTTTCTGCCTGATTAAGGCCTCGAACCTGACTTCTAAGTTTTTCTGATACAGCTAAACCTGAAGCATCGTCTCCGCCTTTGTTAATTCGCATACCGGAACTTAATTTTTCTATGTTTCTTGAAACGTCGTTACCTCTGGCCCCAAGAGTCCTGTTAGCATACATTGCGCTCATATTGTGATTAATTATCATGTAACCCTCCTTGATAGGTTAAAAAGAGGCATCCTTTGCCTCTTGCTTTATGCATAGTTAGGAAGGAAACAAAAGGTCTTGTTGCGCCCCTTCTGCCCCGTTCATTCCTTCCTTGATACGAGGAGATTTATCCGACCGATACAATTCTTCAAAATAGATCGGAAATTCCCCTGGTACAACTACACCCTTTAAAAATAAGGAGAGTTTTTTGTCAAAGATCGATGGATGGCCTATAGATTACTCTATAGACCTCCATGTATATACTATAAACCCCAATTAGAATAACTGCAAGACAGATTGTGTTTTTGCATTAGCCTGAGCAAGCATTGCTGTTCCAGCCTGCTGCAAAATCTGGTTCTTTGTAAATTCAACCATCTGTTCTGCCATATCTACGTCTCTAATTCTTGATTCGGCAGCCTGAAGGTTTTCAGCACCAATATCTATACCAACTACTGCATGTTCAAGTCTATTTTGATAAGCGCCAAGATCAGCTCTCTGTTTATTTACAGTTTTAAGAGCCATATCGATAGTACCAATAGACATATTAGCATCTTCAGGTGATCGTATAGAAACAAATTCATTAGTGCCTACATCTCTAATACCAAGACCCTGTGAAGTCATTGTTCCAATATAAACTCTTTCTCTTTGATCCATATTTGCACCAATGTGTAACCACATTGAAGCTGTTACAGTGTTTTCGCCAGTTTCAGAAGCAAATCGACCAGTCATCATATTCATTCCATTAAACTGAGCATGAGAAGCAATTCTATCAATTTCATCAACTAACTGACTTACTTCAACCTGGATCTGCATTCTATCTTCTTCGGTATAAATACCATTTGCAGCCTGAACTGAAAGTTCTCTCATTCTGTGTAGAATGTCCTGGGTTTCCTGCATGTATCCTTCTGCTGTTTGGATAAAGGAAATACCATTAGAGGCATTTCTGGAAGCTTGTCTGAGTCCTCTAATTTGTGCTCTCATTTTTTCAGATACAGCAAGACCGGAAGCATCATCACCAGCTTTGTTAATTCTTAAGCCGGATGAAAGACTTTCCATGTTTTTTGATACATTATTATTTGTAACTTTTAACTTGTTTTGAGCGAACATTGCACTCATGTTGTGGTTTATAATCATTTGTTTCCTCCATGAAAACATCTCTTTGGAGCGTCCTTGCTCCAATATTTAATTTTTTTAATAGAAAATAGGAAAAAAAACTTATTTTCTATTAAGAGGTATCAGATTTCTCCGATACTGTTACTATAAGGGGGAAGAGTGTATAACTCCAGGTACCGTGGATACAGCTTCCCTCATTGAATACCATCGGTAGGGGATATTAATATCTTTAGTAAAAATTAAAAAAAAGTTAATTATTTGAGTATTTTATTTTTTGCTTAGAAATTCTATGTACTTTTTTGCTATTTCATCTTCTGGTTCAATTTCCAATACTGTTCTAAAAAATCCAATGGCTTCTTCTGTATTGTTTTCTTTTAAAGCTAAAATACCAAAATTAGATATAATTTTAATATTGTCACCATCCAGTCTTAAAGCTTTCATCAGTTTTTTTCTACACTCAGTATATTCACCAAGTTCAAGGTAACAAATGGAGATTTCGTTGTATGTGTCAACATTTTCTTCATTAAGAGCCAGGCATTCAAGTAAGGCTTCTTTTCCATTTTTGTAATCACCTAATCTTCTATATGCCCAACCCAGAAGAAACCAGGCATTCCACACCTCTTTATTAGATTCTAAATATTTTAAAATAGTTTTTATACCCGATTCTTCTCTTCCAATCTTAATTAATTCATAGGCTTCATTAAAAAGTGTATCTTCTGTAGATAGATTTTTAATTTTTTTTAAAATATCAGAAACATGTTTCTTTTTTTCAGTATCCTTTGTAATTTTTACAAAATGGGTAAGTAATTCTATAGCTTTACCCATATTGCCGTTCTTTAAATAAAAATTCCCACTATTAAAAATTACTTCTTCTGAATTAGGATGTTGTTTTACAGCTCTTTTATATGTAGTAAATGCATCCTCTATTTTCTTTTCTGCTAAGTCCGGGTTATTAAGATTTGCATGTAGTTCAGCTTGTTCTTCAAATACTAAGGCAAGATTTGTAAGGTTTTGTTCAATATCCGGTTTGTAATTGGCAAGTGCACGAAAAATTTCTTCAGATATTTCATAATCTTTTTTACCAGCTTTTATAATACCTGTTTGAGTCATTTCCTCATTTATTCCTGGTTGAACAGCCTGAATAAAACTACGATAATATTCTATATCCTTATGAGATGGATCCCAGGCAAAGATTTTTAGCATTGCTGCAACTATCATTTCCCATGATAGATCCTGTATTTGCCAATCTGATTCCCCAATGGGAATTTCAACAGGCATTAGAATAGAACTATCAATTCTAAAACCATTTATATCTTGTTCTGAACCTTCTGGTATTGATACATACATTATTCTTTCGAGGTTAGGGTTGGAGGTTTTCATTATCTATTTACTGTTACCCTTATTACGTTTTACTGTCAGGTAATTATTTATCATTTTTTTATAATCCATAGAAATTGATTCTTCAACAAATTTTATTGCAAGAACAGCAATATCTTTTCTATCAGCCACAGTTTCAACTCTTACTACCAGGCCTTTTAGAGTAAAAATTTTATTATCCTTTGCAATAATTCCAAGTACACACTCTTTATTGTTAAGAAATTTTGCAATACCAGGTAAAACAATTTTTGCCCCTGAAAAACTTAGATCTCTAACTATACAGTTCCTGGGTATACCATCAATTGATATTTTTGCATTTTTAGAAACAAGACCCATTATTCTTACACTATCATTTGTAATATCAATTCTCTCATCTGTTCGTTTTTTTGAATTAACATTTATTTCAAGCATCTGACCTAGAATAGCAATAAGATCATCTGGTGGACGTTTTGTATAGACAAGATTGATAAAATTTAAATTTGGATTATCTTTATTGTATGGATTGAAACCTGCGACCTTAGCAGATACAAAGAACAAAAGTTTATCTTTTTTATCCTCAATACTGAAAGCAAATCGCAGGGCAACAAGATTATTTGCCTTACGTATTAGTTCAAATGAATTTGAGCTTATATTTGCTATAATTTTTGCACCAACCATAGATGTGGAATAGATAATTCCAGGCCATTGAGTTCCAAGACACTTTAAGTAAACGTGCTTAGGCAGAAGATTGATGTTTTGAGTAACTTCTTTAGTAAAGGTTACATCAATTTCTTTAAAATTCTCGTAGAATCTGTTAATTTGCTGACTTGTTAATACTGACATAATTGCTTTCGATATTATTATCAGAAAGGCCTAATGTCAACATAAATTCCATTAAAAAATAGTATAATAAGAAGTAAAACCCGCGATGCCGCTTAGAGAATTGTCTCTTGAACTCTTTTAGTTCAAGTGGGTGAACGCTCACAAGCATCCTGTACGATTCAATGAACCGTGCAATTCAACTTGTGAATTTGTATCCCCATTTTATATGTTTGAACCAAGAGACTTATATCCCCGCCCGAACACCGCAGGACAATTTTTTATTTTATAGTTTCATCAATTAAACTAATGATTTTCATAGTCATTTGTTCAACCTCTTCTGCATCCTTATAGTTAGGATCATGCATTTTATTGTCCCTTTCTTTTAAAAGATCGTCTGTTAGTAGTATACAGGATAATAATGCAATACGCAAAGGATCTTTGATATTCATATCAATTTCAATATTGGTAAACATTTTTTCAACATGATTTATAACTTTTTTAAAATATTCAGGATCCTCATCAACTTTTAAAGAAAAGGAGGATCCCAGTAAATTTATTTTTTGAAGATTACTCATTATAAAAAGATCAGAAAATATCCAGCTCTACTTCTGAGTCATTAGAATCGTCAGAACTATCAGAATCATCCTCCTGGAGGTTATCAACTTCAACTTCTGTTTCTTCTTCAGAAGTCTCTGGATTTTCAATTTCTACAATTTCTTCCTGAACAGGCTCACTAATTTCTTTGTCATCTTCAGTAAAATCCTGTTTTAAAGAAATATTTTCCTCAGGTGCTATAATATTATCTTCCAGAATATCAAGCTGGTTTAATGCATCTATAATACCATGTTCAATTTCACCCTGATCTTCTTTGAAGGTATCAATTAGAATCTCCAGTTCTTCAATTCTAATTTGGTAAGTATCAAGCTTCTCCTGAAGCATATTATTTGCACTTTTAAGAGAATTAATCTTATCAATAGCTTTTCTTACCTTAAAATCCAACTGTTTTATTTGATCAAGAGTAATCATAGTATTACACTCCCAGAGCTTTTTTAGCTTTTTTTACTACAGCAGAGAAAGCTTCCTTGTCTTCTATTGCAAGATTGGAAAGGGCTTTTCTGTTAAGATCTATTTCTGCTTTTTTAAGTCCATTGATAAATCTTGAGTATGTTATATCCTCAGCTCTGCAGGCAGCAGAAATTCTTGTTATCCAGAGTCTTCTGAAGTCTCTTTTCTTTCTTCTTCTATCTCTATAGGCATACTGACCAGCTTTTGTAACTGCATCTTTTGCTGCTCTAAAGTTTGTACTTCTTCGGCCAAAATAACCTTTGGCACTCTTTAATATCTTTTTTCTTCGGTTTTTTCTTCTTGTTCCGTCAACTGCTCTTGGCATTTATTTCTCGCTCCTTTAGAAACTGTAGGGTAACAGTATTTTTGCTTTTTTGGTTTCAGGAGCACTTAAAACTCCTGCATGACGTAGGTTTCTTTTTCTTTTAGTAGATTTCTTCGTCAGAATATGACCTGTACCCTGCTTTTTGTATTTCACTTTACCAGAAGCGGTAACGCGATACCTTTTTGCAGCTGCTCTTCTTGTTTTCATTTTTGGCATTGCTTTTCCTTTAAATTTATTTTTAGCCACGACTAAGGAACAAGACCCCTATAGTGTTGCTGTTAATAAGATTAGAAATCTTATTTTTTATTTTTAGGACTTAATATCATTGACATAAATCTTCCTTCCATTTTTGGAGGAATATCAACATTAAATCCAACTTCCTGATCATTTAACAGATCTATTGCCTTAATTAGAACATCTTTTCCCAGTTCTGTATGTGCAAGTTCACGACCTCTGAATCTAATTGTAACTTTTACTTTGTTACCTTCTCCCAGAAACTCAATTATATGTTTTGTTTTAAACGCAAGATCGTGCTTTTCTATTCTTGGTTGCATTCTAATTTCTTTTAGTTTTACTAGTTTCTGCCTTTTCTTTGACTCTTTTAATCGTTTTTCCTGTTCAAACTTATATTTCCCATAATCCATTATTTTACAAACAGGTGGAGTTGCCTGAGGAGCAATTTCTACAAGATCCATACCCGCTTGAGTTGCTCTTGCAATTGCATCTTCTATTGATACAACATCCTGATCTCCACTATCTGTTATAAGTCGAACTTCCTTAACACGAATAGCCTGATTTAAACGCAAATCCTTTGCAGCCAATATTACTCCCTTTATGGGGATATTTCCCCAAGTATTGAAATTTGGCGTTACTATATCATTAGTATCTTAAAGAGTCAAAGGGGCAATGGGTTCTTGTAATGAATAGCATTAAAATATATGATAAAAGTTATGATTAAGATCAAAATAAAAGATTTATTTAACCATTCTATTGAGTGGACAGTTAAAATTAGTAAGTTCTATGCTGATTTTAGTGAGAAATGTGAAGATGTGTCATTTCGGAAGTTACTTACTACAATGATAGATCAGGAAGGGCAGTATACTGAATACTATAAAGAAAATTTAGCGAAACTGAATATAAAATCTGATTTTTCAATTGATGAATCTGAACTTATTGATTTTAATGATTATTTTGAAGATATACCTGATGTAAAAGAAATGACAAAAATTACCTTTTTAAAAAAGGCTGTGCATTTTCAGGGAATTTCAATAAAAACCTGTGATTTTCTTAGAGATCTTTCTAAGACAAATAGGGGTAAGCAAATTTTTAAAGAGTTGGCAGATGAGGAAAGTAGACACATGTTTATTTTTAAAGATCATTTGGAACTTGAAGAGTTGTTATAATTATGTATTTATTATTTATTATTGGTTTATTTTTACTATTTTCACTACCTTTGTTTTCGGGAATTATGACGTCTCATTTTTTCAAATGGGAGTTTAAAACTGGAAGATTTAAAAGACTATTTTTTTATGGTATGTTTTTTTATCTGATTGCACGTCTAATTCTCCTTATAACAGGTGTTTTTTTTAATTCCCCTTATGAAAAACTCTTTTTATTTTTGTATCTCTGGATTAATGAAACTGTAGTATTGTTACTTGTTGCTTTGGCAGGATATCTTTTATTATTGAAAAAGGATCTTTTTAGACAAAATAGTTATAAAGAATATCCATTTGTTTTCTCTTATATCTCCGGTTTTTTTGCATTATCAGGGTTAACTAAGATAGTAGGTAATTTTTTTAATTTGGATTCCTATATGCTATTCCTTTATCCTTTTATCTGTATTATTGCTTTAGTCTTATTCTCAATAATAATTATTGAAGCAGGTACAAGGCATGGATATGTTTCTATCTTGATATATAGTTTACTATTTCCCGTATCTCTCTTATTAGCATTGGTCCCATGGTTTTATTACCTTAATCATAACTTATACTCCATTGGAATTCTTTTAATTTCTCTTTTAAGTGTGGGTGGTGTTTTTTTTATTTTAAAAAAAGATTACATCTTAAACTAATAATAGGTTAATTAAAGCAAGCTTAATAATGAAAATAAAGTATTTAAGTATAATAATTATAGCAACTATTATTTTTACATCCTGTACCAAGGTGGAAATTTTAACAGATAGCTATTGGCCTTATTTTGTTTCTGATTTCCGGAAATCCGCTTCTTTATTAAAATTCCAGGCTCTTTTTAAAGGTTTTAAATTAGAACTTACTGTTTCGAATCTTGAAAATGAAACTTCAGATACTATAGAACCAAATTCTTTTAATAGTGATATTTATCTGTTAAGCCCTCTACTAAGCCAACAAATTGATAATTTTTCAGATGCAAATAAAAAGGGTATTTTTTATTATTTTGCTAATAGTACA
>JAOZPU010000027.1:19862-21771 GCA_029932585.1 Spirochaetia bacterium
CCCGGTAATTCGGCTGATAAAATAGTAATGATAAGGAAGGATAGATTAGAATCTTTTTATGAGGCAGGGGAATTATTAAATAATAAAATTAAAAATACTCTTGTTCTGCCTGTAATATTTGAAATAGATAATAATTCTCTAAAGGAGGAAACTCAAAGCTTTATAACAGGTTTTGAGTCTGGTAAAAATAAAATTATCCCTTTTGAAATTAGTAATACTGATAAAGAATTAGATATTAGAAATATTTTTGAAAATAAAGTAGTTCAAAATAGTAAATATTTAGCAATATTTTCTAACAATTGGAAGAAAATTTGTCTTGAATTAGCTGAAAAAGAAAATAAATTGATTGTTACATCAGACTCATGGTTTTATAGCTCATACAAATCAACCATTCTTTTTAGTGTAGAAGATAATATAAAAGGAATGTTGAATAAGGTATATAATAGTGCTAAAATGGAGAAACTTGATGATATTACCCTGGAAGGTGTTATTCTTAGGTGATATTTTACTGATTAATAGAAAAAGATTTGACAAACAAATAGCTAAGAAATATAATTCTACATGCTTGTATATATTGTATATGCGTAATTTAACAAGGAGTACAGAATGAGAAAGGGCAGCATTCTTATTATATGCCTTACAGTGCTTTTTTTACTCGTCCTACCATCCGTAATGGCCGATTCCTCAACAGAGAATTTGGAATCCAGAATTCTTGAGAGTTTTGATCCTGATAGCAGGGCCACTGACTGGTTAGTAGTTGGCAGTAAATTTACCACTGAAGGTTTTCCAAAACAGACTTATACCGAAGCATGGCCGGAAGCCGTTTTTGGTTCAAATGCAGATGGCAAGGATCTTCAGGTTCTTGGAATTAATGTAAAATGGGATAGGAAGGGTTATAACAACATTGAAATAATTCCTGTTAAAGAGGATGCGGACGGAAATACTGTCCCTAATCCAATTTCCATCCCCGGAAGAGTTAAAAAGCTTGATATGTGGGTTTGGTGTTCAGACTTTGATTATTACTTCGAGGTTCATGTACGGGATACTAAAGGTGTTGTACATGTTCTTAATATGGGAGGGCTTTCAAAGATAGGTTGGAATAACTTTTATACTGAAATCCCTGGTTATATTGCTCAAACAGGAAATTATGTACCTTATCTAAAAACACTCGAATTGGTAAAAATTGTACTGTGGACAAAACCATCTGAAAATGTAAGTAATTATTTTGTATATTTTGACCAGATAAAGGTTTTAACAGATACTTTTATTACCAGATTCGATGGTGATGATCTTGCTGGTGCGGGAAGTTCAGCAGAAATCTGGGGAGAGGAGTAAGCAATGAACAAAATAAATAAGATATTAATTTTTGCAATTACTTTTCTGGTTATTGGTGCATTTGCTTTTGGTCAGTCTATGGCAGCTTCAAATGGTCCTGATCCCGCAGAGATTGGCGTTGATACAGCTCAGCAGAAATTAAAAGAGGTTTCTGTTTCCAAGTTTGAGGATGCCGGTTTTTGGACCGTCTCAATGGGTAGAGATCAGGGAGTAACCTCCTTGCGTAGACTTCCTGGTGGATCTATTGATAAAGAACCTATTCCAGATGAAGAGCAGATTGGTCTTTCAGAGGCAGATCAATATGTATTGGGTGTAAGAGTCGATTACTACAAACGTGGATATAACCAGTTTACTATAAAACCTTCACGACCTTTACCAGTAGAAGGAATTGTTAAAACAATTTCTTTATGGGTTGTAGGTCGAAACAGTCCACATGTATTAAAGATTCTTGTTTCTGATCAGTTTGGTCATAGTGCTGAAATTACTATGGGTAAACTTAATTTTACCGGTTGGAAAAAAATGACTGTTGCAGTTCCTTCCACCATTAAACAGTTGGATTACCATTATGCAAATA
>JAOZPU010000160.1 GCA_029932585.1 Spirochaetia bacterium
CAGCCGGAGGAGGTAGATTTGATCCTGGAATCCTTCATTACATGCCCCAGTTCTGGACAAGTGATAATACAGATGCAGTTTCCCGTCTTAAAATCCAATATGGCACCAGTCTTGTATATCCTCAAATTTTTATGGGGGCACATGTTTCTGCTGTTCCAAATCATCAGGTTGGCAGGTCTACAGAAATTGAGATGCGGGGCAATGCTGCTATGATGGGTAATTTGGGGTATGAACTGGATTTTAATAAATTGAAAAATGAAGAGCTGGATGCTGTCAGACAGCAAATAGTTTTTTATAAAAAATATAGAAAACTTATTCAGTTTGGTAGATTTTATCGCTTATTAAGCCCTTTTGAAGGTGAAAAGGCTTCCTGGATGATTGTCAGCCAGGATAAAAGTGAATTTATTCTTTTTTATTATCAAATACTGGCGGAAGCTAACATGCCCCGGACATTAGTGAAGCTAACCGGAATAGATGTAAATCCCATTTATAAAGAGACTGGATCCGGCGATATTTACAGCGGTTCTGAACTTATGTATAGAGGTTATTTTTTGCCTCGCTTTACGGTAGATTTTCAATCCGTTGTTGTTCATTTTTACAGGGGGGATTCTATAGGTTGATTTCCCGATATTTATTGGGACTCAATCCCTCCTGTTTTCTAAAAACAGTGGAAAAATAACTACTGCTTTCAAAACCAACTTCTGCTGCTATTTTTCCAATTTTTTTAAGAGGATTATTTATAATCATCTCCTTGGCTCTGTCAATTCTTCTTTGGTTTATATATTCAGTGGGCCGCTGATTTGTAGATGCTTTGAATATTTCACAAAAATATTGTGGTGTTACACCAGCAGTTTCTGCAAGTTGCTCTATTGAAAGAGGTGTTCTCATTTCTTTTTCTATTTGATTCATAACAAGCTGCAGTCTTTTACTGTTAAGATTATGATTTTCTTTTTCATTGTTTACTGCATATTTATACAGGTAAATTAGAAGTTGATATGCCATTACTGAACCATCTAATCCAGTCATTTCAGAGGGATTGCTTAAAATCTGTAATGCTTTTCTTATATGGGCCTCCATTACCGGTGGTTCTGAAATAGAAAAAACGCCACTTTTTTTTATACCAATGTAGTGCAGCATATTTTCAATGTGGTATCCATTTATTGTAATCCAACTGACAGTCCAGGGTTCTTCAATTGCGTAGTATATATGTGGAGTACCCGGGTAAAGCAGCATTCCGTGGCCCCCGGGTACTGGAATTTTTTTATCCATAATTTCCAATATTCCTGTACCTGATATTGTTTGTATCCACTGATAAGCGGAATATCCGAATGGGCGATCTATATGGTACTGATAAAAATCACAGCCAGCACCGACAAGATGAAAGGGTAGTTCTTTTTCGATCTCAGTTAGCTTGGCTGATAGATATTTACCATTACGTCTGCCTTTGTCATGTTGATCTTCAAACATTTTAATCCTCTATATCTTAATATTATACTGTAAATCTGAAATATTTAATAGTAAATATTTCAGATTTACATAAAAATAAAAAAAATAGATAGAAAATAAATTGATTTATACCCTAAACTGGTTTTAATGCAATATTTGCACTCAAATATTAATGATCAAATGATTCTATTAAAATATGTAAACTTCTATGAAAATCTTATTATTGACCCGATATAATTCAGGTTTATAATAAATTAAAGAAAGAAAAGGAGAAAATTATGAGTAAACGAATTGTATTTTTAATCCTCATTGTTGGTTTATTATCAATGGGTCTATTTGCTGGAGGACAAGGAGAAGATGCCAATACATTGGTTATCAATTCTGATATGTCAGATCCTGCACCAAAAGCAGATTTAGCTGAAGCAGTAGAATTGTTCAAGGCTGAATATCCCGATATCGATGTACAGTTAAATACTTTTGATCATGAAGCGTATAAAACTGCTATCAGAAACTTTCTGGTATCTGAAGCACCGGATGTATGTACCTGGTATGCTGGTAACAGAATGAAGTTTTTTGTGGATCAGGGATTATTTATGGATGTAAGCAGCCTTTGGAAAGAGGAAGGGCTGTATGATGATATGGCTTCTTCTGTAAAGGCTATGTCGATAGATAACAAGCAGTATGGTGTTCCTTATTCTTATTATCAGTGGGGTGTTTATTACAGAACAGATGTCTTTGCCAAATATGGTTTGGAAGCTCCAAAAACCTGGGATGAGTTCATGAATGTGAATGCAACTCTAAAGGCAAATGGTGTTACTCCCATAACAATTGGTACAAAATATCTTTGGACAGCTGGTGGATGGTTTGATTATATGAACCTTAGAGTTAACGGCTATGACTATCATATGAAACTTATGGCTGGAGAAGCAAGTTATCTTGATCCTGAACTTGATAAAGTTTTCGATCTTTGGGGTGATTTGATCGAAAAAGGTTACTTTCTTGAAAACCATGCTACTTACTCATGGCAGGAAGCTCAGGCTCCACTTATCAAGGGAGAAGCTGCAATGTACTTAATTGGAAACTTTATGGTTCCGGATATGGAGAGTGCAGGGGTTGTTGATAATATTGGATTTTTCCAGTTTCCTGTAATTGACCCTTCTGTAGGAATATTTGAAGATGCACCAACTGATACATTCCACATCCCTCAGAATGCAACTAATACAGATAATGCAAAGAAATTCCTTGCTTTTATTGCACGACCGGAAATCCAGACAGTATTAACTTCCGGTTCTTTACCTGCTAATAATCAATCTGTAGCTCCTACAGACAGATTCAAAAAAATTGGATTTGAAATGCTTGGTGCTGCTGATGGACTTGCACAATTCTATGACAGGGATTCATCTCCTGAAATGGCAAAAGTGGGAATGGAAGGATTCCAGGAATTTATGGTAAAACCTGAACGAATTGCTGATATCAGGGAAAGACTTGATGCAGAAAGAAAAGCTAATATGAAGTAGGTTAATTTCAATTTAAGGTTAATATTGAAAAAGCAGTATAGTGGGGATCTCCCTATACTGCTTTTTTATAAAGAATATTGTTTTCAATTAAAAGGGGTTAGAATATGGCAAGTAAAAAACATGAATATCAATTGCTGGAATTGCAGTACAAGTTAGCCCCCGTTTATTTTCTGGCACCTGCATTAATTCTTTTTTCAATTTTTGTAATTTATCCAATCTTCCAGACTATCTGGATAAGTTTTCATGAATGGAGTGGTTTTGGCCCTTTAAAATGGGTAGGAATAGAGAACTATAAAACATTATTTTCCGACTCAAGATTTTATATGTCATTGAAAAATAATATTTTATGGCTCTTGTTCATGATGCTGGCACCGGTTATAGGCCTTACCATAGCACTTTTTCTTAATCAGCAAATACGTGGAATGAAACTTATTAAATCTTTATTTTTCTTTCCTTTTGTTATAAATCTGGTTGTAGTTGGTCTTGTGTTTTCATGGTTCTATAATCCTGATCTTGGGCTGCTTGCAGAGTTGTTTAAATTGGTAGGTCTTAAGCCAATACCTGTTCTTGCTGATGAAAATTTGGCAACATTTGGTGTAATCTTTGCAGGACTCTGGCCTCAGACAGCATATTGTATGATCCTTTATATAACCGGTCTTACATCGGTTAGTCCTACACTTATTGAAGCAGGAAGAATAGATGGGGCCTCAGGCAGACAGATGCTTTTCCATGTTATTCTGCCTCAACTTCGGCCGGCAACAATTATTGCTTTGACTGTTACTGTAATTGGAGCCCTTAGAAGTTTTGATCTTATTGCAATAATGACAGCTGGTGGTCCCTGGGGTAGTTCCTATGTTCTTGCTTATCACATGTATGATGAAGCTTTATTTAACTTTAAAATGGGCTATGGTGCTTCTATTGCTGTAGTATTGTTTTTAATTATGACAGTTTTCATCTATTTCTTTTTGAAAAACATAATTAAAGAGGAGAAATAGCTATGTTTCCAACTCCCATACAAAGAAGAAGTGTTTCTGTCAGGCTAATATATAAAATATCTCTGTTTTTGGTTCTTGCATTTTGGCTCCTGCCTTTAATTGCAGTAATTTCAACATCAATTCGTCCGGGCTCGGATATTTCGGCCGGAAATTATTGGGGAATACCAAGCAGTTTTGCCTTTTTGGAGAATTATTCAGAAGTTTTTAATCCTCAAAGAAGCCCCATGCTTAGGTATTTTGTTAATAGTGCCCTTATTACTGTTCCAGCGGTTCTTGTGTCTATTTTTATTAGTGCTATGGCCGGTTTTGCATTGGCTATTTATCCCTTTAAGGGGCGAATAGCTCTTTATGCAATGTTTATAGCCGGTAATTTTATACCTTTCCAGGTACTTATGATTCCTGTTCGTACAATGTTTGTAAATTTGGGTTTATTTGATACTATTTTTGGATTGGCGTTATTTCATACAGCATTCCAGACAGGGTTTGCAACGTTTTTCCTACGTAATTTTATTGCAGAGCTTCCTTTTTCCCTTATAGAATCTGCCAGAGTAGAGGGTGCAACTGAAGTCAGAATCTTTTTTACAATTATGATTCCATTATTAAGACCAGCTCTTGCTTCGTTAGGTGTACTTTTGTTTACCTTTATCTGGAACGATTTTTTCTGGGCTCTTACTCTGGTTCAGAGTGATAAGGCGAGACCCATTACATTCGGATTAAGTGCACTTAAAGGCCAGTGGCTTATTAGTTATAACCTAATAGCTGCAGGAGCTGTTGTTGCTGCATTACCATCATTACTTGTCTTTTTTGTACTTCAGAAGCAGTTTATTCAGGGTCTCAGTTTTGGTGGAGTGAAAGAGTAATAATACTCCAGAGGATATCTCTGGTTTTAGTATATTTGAAACACAGGAGTTTTCAGCTATTATGAAAAATAAAAATTATGAAATTTTATCCCTTTATGGAAATAGTATAGGGAGAAAAAATAGTAAAAAAGTACTAAGACGTCAGGCATATCTAAAGAGAAAATTTAAATATGATCCAAATGAAAAATATAATCTTCATTTAAAAGATAATCCCCATCTGGGCCCTATATTTGGAGTTAAAGATATAGTAAGAGAAGATGAAGGTGAAGAAATTGATAAAACCAAAGGTATAGTTATAAGCACTATTCGAATGGGTTTTGGCCATTACCGAATTGCTATGGCTGCAGCCTCCTGTGCCCGTGCTATGGGATATACCCCTTATTGGCTCGATTTCCTCTCTATACCGGGAATACCCACAGATGTAATTAATTGGTGTAATAACAATTACAGCACTTTTTCCAGGGTATCACAGAAAAGTAAATTCTTTAATAAGTACATTTGGGAGTCTATGACAAGTGGAGAAAAAACACTTCCAGTTCTTTGGCAGTTCTTAAATTCCTGGATTGGAAGCTGGCCATGGCGATTTCTAAAGACCAATCAAAAAGATTTTAAAATGAGTGAGCTTTTTGGGAATCTCCATCATGGTCTGCCGGAAGGTATTCCAGTTATAACTTCCCATATGTGGAATTGTATGGGGGCGGTTGCCGGTGGTATGACAAATGTTGTTGATATGATGTTCGATAACTGGCCTATGTCTTTCCAACTTACTGAAGGAGCCATTCACGCTGTACAATCCCAATCCGGTTATTTCGGATTCAGAACCATGCGCGGCTTTGATCAGAAAGGTAAGATCCTTAAACCAGTACCTGAGGACGCTATTTACTACACCGGGCATCATGTCGATCATGAACTTGTCCATAATATAGAAACAGATTGTAATGCAAGAATTTCCAGAATGGAAAATAATGAACCCAGAAGGTTTATACTTACCATGGGTGGTGCCGGAGCCCAGAAAGAATTATTTAAAGCGATAATAACTCATTGTCTGCCGCTAATTAAACAGGGCAAATTAAGCCTCTATGTGAATCTTGGTGATCACAGGGAAAACTGGAACTGGCTTGAAGCTGAGTTGGTAGATAATATAGATATGGTAAATACTCATTTTAGCTGGGATGATACTAAAGAATTTGCTGATGGAATTCGGAATAACTCTGCAGAGGGACTTCATGTATTCCTGTTTGATAATACCTATCATGCGGTTTATGCGACAAATTATCTTATGCGTGTAACTGATGTTCTTATAACTAAACCGAGTGAACTTGCCTTTTATCCTATACCCAAAATATTTAATGAAAGAGTAGGTGGGCATGAAAAATGGGGGGCTATACGGAGTGCAGAACTGGGTGATGGTACTCTTGAAACCCGGACAATTCCTGAAACTCTTCAAGCCATAGATATAATGACAGATGATGGTGATCTTCTTTCAATGTATTGTGATGGGATTATAAAAAATAAGAGCATTGGAATATATGATGGAGCTTATAGAAGTGTAGAACTTGCTACAGGTAAAAAATTTGACAGAAGTAAACTTAA
>JAOZPU010000028.1:0-15219 GCA_029932585.1 Spirochaetia bacterium
AAACAGAGGTATAATAAAACTGATATTATAAACGAGCAGATAAAAGTATGTTCTGCTTTCTCCCAGTTTTACAAGATAGGCAATAGTTGGAAAGTATACCTGTCCTGTACAGGCAAGTTCAAAAATCGAAACTAAAAAACCAAGAACTAATGATCCTATAATTAATGATGTGGATTTTGCCTGTTCACGAATAACACCATGTATTCTCAGTTTTAGAAATTTTGGAAGATGTAAAGATATTTTTGCTACTCTACCTCGCTTTATCTGAATATAATCATAGAAACTTAAAACAGATATCAAAAGAAGAAACAGAATCAGTGCCCATTTTATAATATCTGCTATTACAGGAAACATAGAAGCACTTCTAAGACTTTGAAAAAGTCCCAAACCTAGCAAATAATAAGTTATAAATACCGCAAATGTAAAAAATATTCCAATAATCAGTATCTCTTTTCTCTTTTTTCCTGCAAGGGTAAGGGTGGAGATAAGGAACAGAAGGGTGGAGAATACACAGGGGTTTATACCGTCCAGGAGACCCGCTAGGATAACAGGAATAAGAGAAATTGAAACCATTCCCGATAATCCAAAATTACTGGTGCTTCGGTCTTTACCAGAATAGTTTAGAATTTCCTGTTCCAAATTCGCTGCAATTGCTCTGTTTCCCTGTAAAAGTTTATCTCCTATAAATAGTGCCGGGAATTTAATTTTTTCCAATTCTTCAGGTTTAAGTTTCGAAATATAATCCCCATAAATATCTGGATCCATAATATTCAGTTTTTCAACTTCAAAACTGATCCCAAGTTTATCTTCCAGCTGAGGAATTGTTTGTTTAAGAAATTTTCTGCAGCTTATGCATCCGGAAGAATAATAATACTTTAAAGGTATAGCTTTAATAGCAGAAGACAGATCAGTATCTGCATTAACTGTATCTAATTCCCCTTCATAAACTTCCACTTCAGTTTCAACTGTATTCCCTAACACTTCACCATGCACTTCAAAAAGGGCTTTAGGCAAACCTGGTTGAGTTGTACGGATTATCATGGATTTAGAAACCTGGCCATTTTCATCTTTTGGATTGAAGAAAAAATTTACCACCGCTGATTCATATGGAGAAAGAATAAAAGTTTTAGTATCTGTCCAAAGGCAGTCACAAGTGGAAATGAAATCTATTTTCATCTCTGCAGTGGTATCATTATGGATTTCCAATTCCAGAGCCTGTTTACCTGTATCATAAGAGATGGTGCCAAGATCCCAGTCAGGAGGATTTACAGTGAGAGCACCAATGTATGAAGTGCATAGTATAAGTAAAACTAACAGATACTTTTTCACATTTACCCCGCAAAAGAATTTGGGTTTAAGTTAACTTCAGCACAGTAATAATAATTCCCGAGGCAGTAACTGTTGTACCAAAAGACCAGACCATAAAGCGAAACATCTGTTGACTAAGTTTGTCCAGCCTGGATTCAATTGCTTCAAACCTTCTATACATCTGCCATTTCCATGCCCCTTCAAGTATAATATTAGAGGAGGAAGATGTAAATATATTATCCTCTCTAATACTATATATAAGGTAAAAGCCGATTTTGCTTCAGAATAGTTCAACTTTTCTTATAAATCATCTACCTTCTTATCTTCTGCAGGACGCATTACATCCACTACCAAACTGCTGAATTCATCAACCTTCCATAACCCTGAAGAGTTTCTTTCAACCCTGACAGGCCTGGGAGAGCCTGCTCCTGAACATGCAACAAAAAGACGTATCTCGGTTTCTGATATTTCTGAATATTTATTTGTCGATGTTTCAATTACAAAAGGTAAATCTCCAATATCATAGTTATTTTCGGGATTTGCTCCTGAAAAATAAGATCTGATCATGTAAGGTTTAGGAAGGATCCTGTCGAGTAAATAGCGCATTGGGTTTGTTGGAGAGTAACCCTTATAGACACCATTAACTTTATGAAGGTGGAGATCATCATTTACCAAAGTAACTGTTAATGCCTGAAGTCCCAGCTCTTCATCTATTGAATAGATATACAGAGCCAGAACAAAAACGGCCGCTCCACCACTGGGAGTGAGGGATATCTCATTTCTAAGTTCAATAAAATCTTCAATAGTTTCGGGTATTCGGGGGAGTTCGACTGTTTCAGCGCTTATGGATAAAGGAATTATTCCAAATAGAATAATAATGACCAAAAATCTTATTACTGAAGAATATTTGAAACTCATAGAAAACTCCTTTTCCCATAGCCCGGCTAACTGCAGGATTTGCAGCTTAATTTACTCATACAACCAGCACGCAACCTTATGTCCTGGAGAAACTTCTTTTAAAGGAGGATACTCCAACCTACATTTATCCATTACTCTTGGACATCTGGGATGGAAATGACAACCACTGGGAGGATTGATAGGAGAAGGGACATCCCCCATCAAAACAGGTTCTCTATTTTCCCGGCCTTTAGGGTCTGTTACAGGAAATGCATCAAAAAGTGCCTTGGTATATGGATGCAGATGATCCTTAACAAGTTCATTTTTATCTGCAGATTCCACTATCTTTCCAAGGTACATAACCAAAATTCTTGTTGATATAAATTCAACAACAGCTAGATCATGGGCAATAAAAATATAGGTAAACTTATACTTATCATGGAGATCCAGAAGTAGATTAAGAACCTGAGCCTGAATGGAAACATCCAGTGCCGAAACTGCTTCATCACATATAATAAATTCAGGGTCAAGCATTAGAGCTCTGGCAATACCAATTCTCTGTCTCTGTCCACCGGAAAACTGATGAGGAAAACGCCCTTTATAAACAGGGTTAATTCCAACTTCTTCCATAATTTTATCTATTTTTGCTTCAATTTCCTCTTTAGTTCCCATATTATGGATTTTCATAGGCTGAGCCAGAAGAGAACCTACTTTTTTACGTGGATTAAGGGAGGAAAATGGATCCTGAAAAACCATTTGCATTTTTTTTCGTAAATCCTTTAAATCTTTATCACTAAGATCAAATATTTCAGATCCATTGTATAAAATTTCACCGCCCGATTTATGGTTCAATTTAAGAATAGTTTTTCCAAGAGTAGACTTCCCACAACCGGATTCACCAACTATCCCAAGAATCTCCCCTTTATTAACTTCAAAAGAAAGATCATTTACTGCTTTTACAACTTCCGGTTTAACACCAAAGTTTTCACTTTTAAGGGTAAAATATGTTTTTAAGTTTTTAACTTCAAGTAATTTTTCCATATCTATTCCTTCCCCCTGGTCGGAAGCAAGCTTCCTGCTCGGGTATGCGTCCTAACCTGGTCGCTAACATAATGACACCAGACTGAATGATCATCATCTAATTTTGTTTCTTCCGGGAACGATTCTCTACAGATAGACATAGCAAAAGGACATCTGTTTTCAAAGGGACATTCATTACCAATTGTAAGAAGATCCGGAATAGTTCCTTTAATGGCCTCAAGTCTTGTTGAATCAGAATACTTTTCGTTGGAAGGCAATGAGTTTAACAGCCCCTGGGTATATGGATGGCTGGGGTTTTCAAAAAGAGAATACACATCTGCTTCTTCCATCTTCCTTCCTGCATACATAACAATTACTCTATCTGCGGTTTCTGCCACAACACCCATATCATGGGTAATAAGCAGAACAGACATCTTAATATCCTGTTTAAGGTCATAAATCAATCTCAAAATCTGAGCCTGAATAGTTACATCCAAAGCAGTGGTGGGTTCATCAGCAATAAGCAGTCCAGGTTCAGGTGAAGCAAGAGCCATAGCAATCATAACACGCTGTCTCATCCCACCGGAAAGCTGGTGAGGATAATCTTTAATTCTCCGTTCCGGAGCAGGAATTTTTACCAACTCCAGAAGTTTAACAGTCTTCTCCATGGCTTCATCTTTTTTAATATCCTCATGGGCCATAAAAACATCTGCAATCTGATCACCTATTTTAAAAACAGGATTGAGTGATGTCATGGGTTCCTGAAATATCATTGAAATTCGCTTGCCCCGTAAAGCTGCAATTTCTTTATCATCCAGCTTAAGGAGATCTCTTCCTTCAAAAATAACCTTGCCACTCTCTATTTTTCCAGGGGGCATAGGAATAAGTTGATTTATTGTGTGGGCTGTAACAGATTTTCCACAACCGGATTCTCCAACAAGAGCAAGAGTTTCACCTTTTTTTATTTGAAGGTTTAAATTACGCACAGCTTTTACAATACCCCTATGAGTATAAAAACTCACCGAAATATCTTCCATGGAAAGTAATATATCTTTGTCCATACTAATCCTTCATCCTTGGGTCGAGAACATCCCTTAAACCATCTGCAAGTAAATTAAATCCTAAAACAGTTAATAGAATAGCAACACCAGGAAATGTAACTATCCACCATGCGGAAGTAACAAACTCTCTTGAACTTGCTATCATTAAACCCCATTCTGATGTTGGAGGCTGAGCACCGAGCCCAAGAAAGGACAATGCCGCAGAACTAAGTATTGCATCCCCTACACCCAGAGTAGCTTGTACAAATATAGGAGCAATGGAGTTAGGAAGAATAGATTTAAACATCAGCTCAAAATTTGATGCTCCAAGAGAGCGTTCTGCTGTAATATAATCATTTTCCTTTTCTGCCAGAACTGAGGCACGAACAACTCTTGCATATTGGGGTATTTGCGATACACCAATAGCTATCATTGCATTAACAAGAGAAGGTCCTAAAAGAGCAACAATAACAATTGTTAATAAAACATATGGAATTGCCAGCATTATATCTATAAAACGCATAACTATTCTATCTACCCAACCACCATAAAATCCACTTATAAGACCAATAAGTATTCCGAAAGAAAGAGATATACTCACGGAAATAGTTCCGATAACAAGAGAGACCCTTGATCCGTATATTATTCTTGTTAAAAGATCACGACCAAGATCATCTGTCCCAAGTATATGGGAAGTAATAAACGGGGCTGTTTTCCTAATCGAAATATCCTGATCATTTGGTTCAAAAGGTGTCAACCATGGTGCAAGGAATGCCATTAAAATAAAACCTACAATAATGACAAATCCAATTGTTGCAGATTTATTCCCTTTTAACTGAAAAACAGCTTCTTTAAACAGACTGTTTTTTTCAGCACTTTCTTCATCGCTTTTTTCTTTGGTATTTTCCTGTATTTCTGTGTTCATATTTCCCTCACCTAACTAAGCCTGATTTTAGGATTCACAACTGAGTATAGAATATCAACCAAAAGATTAATAAGTACAAAGGAAATTGATATAAAAATTATCCCTCCCTGCACTGCAGGGTAATCCCTGGCTTCAATAGCATGATAAAGCCATTTTCCTATACCCGGCCAGGAAAAAACAGTCTCTGTTAAAATTGCCCCGGCTAGGAGCATTCCGACTTGAAGACCAACTACAGTAATTATCGGAAGCAATGCATTTTTTAATGCGTATCTATATATTACACGTCTTTCTTTTATACCAGCACTTCTTGCTGTCTTTATATAATCCTGATTCAAAACCTCAAGAAGTGAGCTTCGTGTTATTCTAGCTGTTATAGCCAGAGGAATTGTGCCAAGAGCAATAGCTGGAAGTACAAGATGGTGAAGGGCTGATAATAGAACTTTAGGATCACCACTTTTCAAAAGGACAATAAAACCATCAAGAACATATAGTCCACTGATAGGAGTAAAATAATATCTGATATTCATTCTTCCCCCAGTGGGAAAAAGATCCAGTTTAACAGAAAAAATCATTATAAAAACCAGTGCCAGCCAGAAGACCGGCATGGAGACTCCAACTAATGCACTGGCCATTGAACCAAAATCAATCCAGCTATTTTTACGGGTAGCCGACATTACACCAAGAAAAATTCCAACGGTCGTAGAAAATATCATTGCCCAGATAGCCAGTTCAACAGTTGCAGGTAAATGATCACGTATCTCTTCAGATACTTTTTGACCGGACTTAATTGATTTACCAAGATCAAGTTTCACCACTCTTTGAAGATACAATCCATATTGTACATACAGAGGTTTATCAAGACCAAGTTCATGACGTAATTTTTCAATACTTGCTGCAGTTGCCCGCTCTCCAAGCATGACCCTGGCAGGGTCCCCAGGAGAAAGGGCAATCATAAAAAATACGATTGTAACAACACCGAAAAGGGTTGGTATTAACAGTGCTAATCTTTTTAATATGTATTTAAGCATTTTTATTCCTATATAAAGGGAATTTCAATAAAAGGCAGAGACGCTCATAAAAGCATCTCTGCCGAAGTTTAATACAAAAAATTATAAGCCCAAAGGCTCTATAATCTATTTTTCAAGCCATACAGAAGTAAAAACTCTCTTTCCTGTTGGGTAGAGAACAAATCCCTGTACTTCATTTTTCATAGGTACGACAACTACAGAGTGTGCAATTGTAACCCATGGTGCTTCTTCTTTGAAAATAAGCTGAGCTTTTTCATAAAGATCAGTTCTTACTGCAACATCTGCAGTTTCTTTTGCTTCTTTTATAAGTGCCGTAAACTGAGCATCTTTCCAGAAAGCAATATTTCCAGCAGGTTTAACTGCTGCAGGTGCAGAAAGAAGAACCCATAGGAAGTTGTCAGGATCACCATTATCACCAGTCCAGCCTAAGAGAGCCATATCATGTTCACCCTGATCAGTTTTATCAAGATATGTTCCCCAGTCGTATGATGTAATTGATGCATCAATACCAACTTCTGCAAGCTGAGCCTGCATAATTTCTGCTACTTTTTTACCATTAGGATTGTATGGTCTGGATACAGGCATTGCCCATAGAGTAGTAGAAAATCCATCAGGATATCCAGCTTCTGCAAGAAGTGCTTTTGCTTTTGCAGGATCATAAGCATAATCTTTAACATCGTCATTATAAGACCACATTCCTGGAGGAAGAGGATTCTTAGCCACCTGTCCAAGTCCACCATAAACACCATCAATAATATCCTGTTTGTTCATTGCATAGTTAACTGCCTGACGAACAAGCTTGTTATCAAAGGGAGCTTTTTCTGTGTTCATTGCAAGGTAACCAACATTTAAACCAGCCTGTTCAATAACTTTAAGACCATCTGTAGTTCTTATAGCAGGAATATCTTCTGGTGAAGGGAAGTCAACTATATCAACTTCACCTTTTTTAAGAGCAAGTACTCGAGCAGTTGCATCGGGAACTACTTTAAAAATTACACGGTCAAGAAAAGCATTATCTCCCCAGTAGTCGTCAAATCTTTCTACTACTATATTTGCATCTTTTGTCCATGATACAAATTTGAAAGGTCCTGTTCCTACAGGATGATTTGTATAATCTTCTTTATACTTCTCAACTGCTGTTGGAGAAACAATTACAGCAAAATTCATTGCAAGGTTTGCAATAAAAGGTGCTTCAGGTTTCTGAAGTGTGTATTTTACTGTGTAATCATCAACAGCAACAATATCTTTTACAATATTACTCATATCCATATAGCCCCAGTATTTCCATGGTCCATACTGATAGTAGGGATTACTTTCGTCAAGCTGTCTCATGTGGGAAAAAACAACAGCATCAGCATTAAAATCTGTACCATCGTGGAATTTTACACCCTTTCTTAGGTGAAAAACATACTCAAGACCATCTGCAGATACATCCCATGTTTCAGCAAGACCAGGAATAATTGCAGTTGAACCAGGTTCAAACTCAACAAGACAGTTGTAAATATTGTCTGCGATCATAAAAGACTCACCGTCTGTTTCTCTTGCAGGGTCAAGACCAACTGCATCACCAGAGTGAGCAAAAACAAGTACTCCGCCAGCTTTTGTATCTGTAGCCGCAGGTTCATCTTTAGCACCGCCGGCAAACATCATTGCAGGAACAATACTTAGTACCAGTAAAAGAATTAAAATTTTCTTCATTCATTTTCTCCTTTTTGAAAATATGCTACATAGTGTATACCAAATATATTTAAATATGAACAACTTTCATAAAATTTGTTCATATTTCTACATTTTATTAACTTATTTTTTGATATAAAATATCTATTTCCTCCAAAAATATATATAATTTATTAAAAATTATTAAATATATTGGAAATCATATAAATCTATGATAATAATAATGCATGGGACTTTTAAATAAATCGGAACTATACATTAAACAATTTTCTGCATCTGATCCAATTATAAAAACAGTTCTGGAACGACTGTATACAAGAAAAGAAAAAAATCTTCTTGATAATATACATATCCAAATGAATACAGATGTTTATAATGAACTTGTAGAAAAAGGGTACTTCAAGAGACGAAAGAGCGACCGATAGAGAGTTGTCTCGATTACTTCGATACAATTTTGCGGAGCAAAATCACTCAGTAACCGGTCATTCTACACTTAAGGCAGCTTTCAAAGCAACTTCCCAACGTTTTTTAATTTTCTCTCTACGTTCAGGATTAATTTTTGGTTCAAAAAGATCATAACCCTTTTCCAGATTAGAAATTTCATCAAAACTCTTCCAGACACCTGCAGATAACCCGGCAAGATAAGCAGCTCCAGTTGCAGCCACTTCATGCTCTCTGGATCTGGCAACTGAGTGGTCAGACAGGTCAGCTATACACTGAAGAAGAAGATCCGAACGGCTTACCCCTCCATCAGTCTTTATAGTTGTAACTTTAATACCTGTATCTTTTTTTATACCATTTAGAATATCAACAAGCCTCATAGCAATTCCCTGTAAAACAGCTCTGGCAACATGACGCCGGTGAGTATCCAGGGAAAGCCCAAATACAGTGCCCCTGGCAGTGGGTTTAAAGTGTGGAAATCTTATTCCTGACGGGGTTGGTACAAAAACAACTCCCTCAGAATCTTCACATTCCGCAGCAAGTTCATTTAAGACTTTGGGTGTATCAGACAAACCTATCCCCTGCCCTAACCAGTCTATTAGCCTTCCGGCAGTTGCCATAGATCCTTCCAGCATATACGTTGTTTTCCCATTAATTCTCCATGCAACAAGAGGGAAAAGCCCTCTTCTGGACAATCCTGGTTTGTATCCCATATTTACATCTACAAAAGAACCTGAGCCCTGGGAAATCTTAACATCCCCCTTTTTAAAACAACAATGGCCAAAAAGAGAAGACATCTGATCACCAACAACCGACCCAATTGGAATGGCAGCACCATTAAACAGTTCCGGGGACGTAACTCCAAAATCATCAACAGTTTCCTTAACAACAGGAAAAATCCCCATGGGTATTTTAAAAAGATTACAAAAAATGGAATTCCATTTCAGATCAAAATGATTATATAGAGATGTTGAAGCAGCATTTGAGGTATCAGTTGCATGAATCTTGCCACCTGTAAGCTTGTAAATGAACCAGGTATCAAGTGTCCCAAATAATAAATCCCCTTTTTTTGCCTTCTCATATACATCCGGCCGTATTTTAAACAACCATAATAAGCGTGGAAGTGCATGATCAGTAATAAACTTCAACATTCCGGTGGCTGTAAGCATAGCCCCTCTGGTAAATGTACTGACAATAACAGCACCCAGTTTCACTAAATTCCATTTGATATTTTTATTAATTTCAGCAGTTAGCTCAGCTGCTCTAATATCAGACCAACTGACAAAATTACAACAGGTTTTACCGGATCTGTCCCATAGTGTAAAAGTAGACCGTTGAACACTTATTCCAATGGAAGCAACTTCAAAAGGATCAACATTACACTTCTTTAGCAGATTATTAATAGCAGCAAGAAATTGTTGCCATAATTCTTCAGGATCATGCTCAACAGCACCAGCTTCAGTAGAAATAACCTCGGTTCGGGTCTGCTCTCTTCCTACAACCTTACCCTGAAAATCAAATAACAGAGCACGAACACTGGAACCTCCGGCATCAATCGAAATAATATACTTTTTTATTTTTGCCATACAGGATCCGGAGATTCAAGACTGTAGGTCCCCTCTTCCAGAAACCTGAGATATTTTTCATCCGCTGAAGCAATATCCGAATATTCTCCCCGATATTCCTCAGGAAGTAACTTTGAAAGCTGAACCATAATTGAAAAAAGGAGATCTTTTCTTACTTTTCCAGAAATTTTCTCTTCTCCAGGTTCTATGAAAAAAGGAGTCCCTACACGTATGTTAAAATTTATGGTTTTAAACCGCTTCATATTATGCCAAAAATTCTCACTACCATAATGGGCAACTGGTATTATAGGAACATTATTCTGAATAGCCATAGTTATTATACCAGGATAAGCTTTTTTTAGGACTCCAGTAACATTTCTGCTTCCTTCAGGAGAAATAACCAGCATTTTATCCTGTTTTAATATGTCCGATATTTTTTTAAAAGAACTCATGGCAGCTGTACCGCGCTGAATAGGGATAGCCCCCCACTGCCTTGCAAGAAAACCATACAATGGAATTTTCCAGCTCTCCGCTTTTGCCAATCCAACAACAGGACGAGGCCTTAAATGAAGATATAAAAGTGGAACTTCCAGGAAATTTGTATGATTAAAAATAAGAATAGCCGGTCCTTTGTAAGGAATTTTTTCAAGTTCTTTATCATCAATACGGCATCTTGAATCTATCATCCATTTTATAATACCTGTAACTATTTTACCTGCAAGATTCAATTAGATCCCTCCCCGATAGAGTAAATTCTTAGTGCATTTGGAATACATTCAACCCGAAGTTTTTTACCATCTATGCAAATAGTTTCACCATCTGCATGGCATACCAAACTTCCTGTGACAGCTTCAACCTTATACTCCAAAGATTTAGCCATTGTAATAACAGGATTATCTGACTGTGTACCTTTTGTATATTGAAGCATCAATTTAACCATTTTCATTCTGCTTATATGCTTAACAGGCATGCAGAGATCAAAAAAACCATCATCAACCCGTCCGCCCGGAGCCATAAAGAAAGTACCTCCCATTCTGCTGCCATTTAAAATTGAAACCTGATTAGATTCCACTTCGTGAGTCTCTCCATTATAAGTAACCCGAAGAGAAGGAGCTTTGGGATATTTAAAAAGAGTAACAATTGCTCCCCAGGCATAAGTAGCTGGCCCATGAATAAATTTGAGTTTCGCGGCCTCAAGACCAACCATTGTATCAAAACCTATACCTATTCCATTAACAAAATATCTACCATCAGGATAATTCCCTCCCTCAATTAGACCAACATCAAGAGGAGAAGTATTTGCTTTAATTATATTTTCTGCTGCTTGTATAAGAGTAGAAGGAACCATTGCACCATAAGCAAAATCATTACCACGGCCAACAGGAAGAACACCAAACACAGGGAGCTTAGAAAGCTGTAATGATGCTTCCATAAGTCCATTTACCACCTCATTGCAAGTTCCATCGCCACCAGCTGCAATAACTCCGGAATATCCACTTATTGCAGCTTCCTTCGCAATAGAAGCTGCATCCCAAACTTTTTCAGTTGTTGATATATCATAGCTAATACCTGATTGATCAAAAATATCTTGTATAACAGTTAGTTGTTTTGCACCATTTCCCATACCAGAGATAGGATTTAGGATAATTTTTATTTTGCCCATTATTTCTTTGATTCCTTTTTCTTTTTACCTTTGAGCAATTTCTTAAAAAACCCTTCCTTGTTTTTCTTTTCCGGAACCTTTGCTGAAGCTGAAGAATTCTCCAATTTAAAATTTTCACCATATTTACTTTTATAGTATGCAAGCTTATCTGCTTCTGTACTTGTTCGCGTAAGTTTCAAAGGAGTGTTCTTATTAGAACCTTTGTTAAAATTACCAGCAGGTCTTTTTCTATAATTAGAATTTCTTTTAGATTGATTTGTATTATTCTTTTTAGAAATATCCCTTTGACTAACAGAAGATCCAACTCCTGTTTTTATGGTTTGACTAGTTTTACCTTTATACTGAGAACGGGAATCATTTACCGGCTTTCTACTCCCCTGTGATCTGTTTTGAGATCTATTATCTTTCCGATCACCAGGTCTTCTGTTAGAAGTCCTTCCCCTGTTATCGTATGCTTTCCTATCGCCACCCGGTTTAACTGCGGCTTGTTTTTCCCGATAAAAATTCATCCCTGCACTTTTATCTGTAATAAACATATCTGCTTCAGGCCATTCAACAGGAATCTTCATATTAATATACTTTTCAATAGCCTCAAGACCATAAACAAACTTCTCACAGGCAAAAGTAAATGCCTTACCGGATTTTCCGGCTCTGGCAGTACGCCCTATTCGATGAACATAGTTTTCAAAATCTTCGGGGATATCATAATTAATAACCATATCAAGATCATTTACATGAAGACCTCTGGCTGCAACATCTGTAGCAACCAGAAACTTAACTTCCCCGGATTTAACTTTGTTAATTACAGACAGACGCTTCTTTTGAGGAAGATCTCCCATAATATAATGAACACTGTAACCATTAACTTTTAGCCGTTCTGTAATTTCTACAGCAGCATATTTTGTGTTTGTAAAAATAATTGCACTGTCGGGGTTCTCTTTTTTTAACAAACCAAGGAGCAAAGACATTTTTTCTGCTGTACTTACATGGAAAAGAACCTGGCTAATCTCATTTACGGTAATATTTTCCGCTTCAATTTCAATAGTAACAGGGTTATTCATAAACTCCCACGCTACATTCATTACTTTAGTACTTAATGTTGCACTAAAAAGCATAGTCCGTCTGTTTTTTGGAGAAACCATCATTTTCATCATTTGTTTTATATCAGGATAAAACCCCATATCAAACATTCTATCTGCTTCATCAATTACAACATGGCCAAATTTTTTAAAATCAATTTTCCCGGATTTTCCAAAATCGATCAAACGCCCCGGAGTTCCAATTATTACAGTTACATCCTGTTTAATAAGGGCTTCCTGTTTCCCATATCCTACACCACCATAAAAACTACCTGCTATTACATCCACATTACTTCCAAGAAGTTTTATTTCACTCTCAATCTGAACAACCAGCTCTCTGGTAGGTGCAATTATTAAAGTTTTTTTCCAATCAGCTTTTTCTGTCTCTGAGTAATACTGGAGTAATGGTATCAAAAAAGCTGCTGTCTTCCCTGAACCTGTTTGTGACTGAACCCCGACATCTTTACCTGCAAGGGTTTCAAGCATTGTCTTTTCCTGCACCGGCATAGCTTCAGCAAACCCGGCATTCTCTATTCCCTTAAGGACATTTTCATGTAAACTAAACTCTGTAAATTTCATTTTAACTCTTTCTAAATTGTCTATTACAGCAAAACCTGAGCGGTTGCTGATCTGATAATTTTCCAGGACTCTTCATAACTTAAGTCTTTAGTTACCTGAAAAATAGATTTTTCTTCAATATGACCTTCCCTATTTTTGAACTGCAGGAGAGGTTGTGTAATAAAATGACTTATCTCTAATGGAGAAAGTCCTTTTCCCATTAGGAAATTATAGAACCTGATATTTTTCAGGGGAAGATGCTTTCCTGTTTGATCATACAAAAACCCTATAGCATCCAAAATCTGTTCAAATGGTCCTTTTGAGTAATGAAAAACATGACTGAACTGACTATGGGAATCAAGAATACCTTCCTCTATAAGAACATCTGTCATTTTTAAAATGACATCATAAAAATCATTCCCCCAAAAAACAGTACGGAATATCATTACAGCAATATCTGTTTTTGAACTATTTTTATTCAAAATCGATGGTATATCACTGTTTACAACATAATATTTACCAATTCTTTTTATTGTCTGTCCATTAAGTACAAGCATATCATCCATAGAAACCCATAGATTAAACAATTCTTCTTCATTCAGCCCCAATACAGAAAGAGCTTTATAAGCTCCTATAATTTCAGAATCTTCAAAATTAACACTATAGTAATTCGAAAATATCCTTCCCATAAAAGGTGTAAAAAGAGATTTGCCGAATTTGGCAAACTTTACCCTGGTCAGGTAATGCTCCTCAATAACACCATTCTCGTTTAGAAAATCACCAGGGAGATTAGCCAGGTAGACTAGATTTATATTATCCTGCCAGTTTGGAACCTTACCTATACCCTTCATAAGAGCACTTTCAACTGCAATACCATTACTTTCAGGTCGTAAATAAACAAAAATATCCTGACATTTGGGAGTATCACATACCCCTGCAAAAGGAACAACAATTGTCGGATCTCTGGAAACCATTCTTTTTTCCGTATTATAAAAGATTTTTATTGATAAGAGAAGTTGTTGGGAAACTACTCCCTATGTTTATATCATCAATAGCCCTCACAGGTATAGCACCCATACTTGTACTGGTAATAAAAACTTCATCAAACATATGCTCTTTTATGTCTTTTAAGGCAATTTTTTCAAATTCTATGGTTAAATTTAATTTTTTGGCAATTTCAATTGTATGTTTTCTTGTTACTCCATAAAGAACATCTTCTTCAGATGTTATAATGATATTTGCTTTAACTGCAAATAAATTACTTCTGGATCCTTCAAGAGCAAATCCATTTCTATCAATCAAAATGGCATCAAGGGCTCCTGCTGCAACAGCTTCTCTGGCAGCCATATAGTTAAGAAGAAGGCAATTTGATTTTGCATGAGGAAAAACACGTTCCCCTCTATAACTTATTACTTTAACACCATCAATATAATATTTATCAGGATAAACAGGCAAATTTGTAGTAAAAGCAAAAAGTATAGGTGCATTACCGCCAATAAGCTGTAGTTTAAGAGAAGCCGTCTTCTCATCATTTGCTGTAATTAGCTTTTTAAGGCTCTGAATTATGTTTTCAACCTTGAAAGAATGCTCCAGTTTTAATATACGTGCAGACTCAAAAAATCTTACAAGATGATCATCAAGATACTCCATTTTCCCGTTCAGAACCTTAATTGATTCATATACTCCGAAACTGGAAAACAGCTCTCTTTGAGTTACAGGAATAACAGCATCTTTTTCTTCTATTAGTTCAAGGTTTTTTACAGCATATTTCACAGAATATAAGTCTCCATTATTTTTTGTTAACATTTAACTATTTATAACACTATATCACCTAAACTAATATCAAATTTTAGATTTATTTTTTAAATAAAACTTGACATTATCAAACCCTTTTAGTTATTATTGTGACAGAAACTACTTATTTAAGTTTTATTAATGTTTATTGTGATTTATTGATTATTAAAAAGATAATCTTTATTTCGTAGATAAGGCTGGTCGGAAACAAATTCCTGGTCGCC
>JAOZPU010000028.1:15319-19973 GCA_029932585.1 Spirochaetia bacterium
TCGCCTATGCAACCCAAGGAGATTACAAATGGATGAACAAAAAACAACGGGTATTCAAAGATCCTCTACCCGTACAAAACGGGTCCGCAAAAAGAAAAAGAACCAATTACCATTTGGTATAGCTGTACTGGTATTAGCAATAATTTTTGGTATTTTACTGGGAACTAAAAATCAGGGAATGCCTATTTTCTGGATAACAGGATTAGCATTCGGATATATCCTGCAAAGATCCAGATTTTGCTTTACAGCATCTATGAGAGACCCATTTCTAACAGGAAGCACTAGTCTTACCCGAACGGTCCTGACTGCTTTTGCAATTACAACAATTGGATTTGCAGCAATAAAGTATGGAGCATTTATAAAAGGTCTTCCAATCCCCGGTCAGAGTTATGTAGTACCAATAAGTTTTGCTACTGCAGCCGGAGCCTTCATGTTCGGGGTAGGAATGGTAATAGCTGGAGGTTGTGCATCCGGAACTCTAATGAGAGTAGGTGAAGGATTTACAATGCAAATTCTCTCACTATTCTTTTTCATCATTGGAAGTCTTTGGGGTGCTCATGATTTTGGATGGTGGAAATTAAATGTAATTTTAAAAGGTAAAGCTGTATTTCTTCCGGATGTATTCGGATGGATAGGAGCTGTAATAATTCAGCTGCTTATAATCGCAATGCTTTGGATAGCAGCAGACAAATGGGAAAATAGGAAAAATTTAACTTAGTATCAAGGAGAAAAAGATGAAAGAAGTAGAATTAGATTGTTTAGGTGAAGCATGTCCTATACCTCTGGTAAAGGCAGAAAACAAACTTAAAGAAATGGAAATTGGAGATGTTCTCATTGTTCAAATTGACCATAGTTGTGCAATGAAAAATGTTCCCGAGTGGGCAAGAAAAGAGGGTCATAATGTTGAAGTTGAAGAAATTGATGATGGAGAATGGGAAATTATCATCGAAAAAGTTAAATAATTTCAGGGAGTATATATTTTGGATATTAAGAAGAATAAATACTATAAACTTTGGTTAAAGGATGCATGGCCCTATATTACAGGAGCAGTACTTCTATCAATGTTCCAGATAGTTACTCTGGCTGTAACAGGAAATCCCTGGGGTGTTTCAGGGGTATTAGCTACCTGGGGTGCATGGATGTACGAAACAGTCGGTGGATCAGTTGATAAGTGGTATTACTTCGCCAGTGAAGGTGCTCAGAGAACCCTCGAAGGTGGATTTATTAATCATGGTGGGAGTATAAGAAATATCGGTATAATTATTGGTGCTCTAATTGCAACACTTCTTTCATCAGGATTCAAAATAAAGAAATTAAAATCATGGAAACAGGTTGTTGCTGCAATTCTGGGTGGCCTGCTAATGGGCTACGGCGCAAGAATAGGCTTCGGCTGTAATATTGGTGCCCTATTTAGTGGAATAGCATCATTATCGCTTTCCGGGTGGGTATATGCACTATTCCTATTCCTGGGAGCAATAATCGGCAGCAAACTACTTGTTAAATATTTTATGTAACAAAGATTGATAAAAAGAGAGTCATGGAGTAATTAAGTGAGAGAAAAGAAACGTGAAGAGTACGATGTTGTAATAATAGGTGGTGGTGCAGCTGGTCTGACTGCCGGAATATATTGTGGAAGAGCTCAGCTAAAAACTCTAATTATTGAGAAAGCGTTGGTTGGAGGACTTGCCACCTATACCAATGAAATAGAAAACTACCCGGGTTTTCCTGAAGGAACAAACGGACTGGATTTAATGAATCTTTTCCAAAAACAAGCCAAGAAATTTGGAGTAGCTTTCAAGCTGACTGATGTAAAAAAAGTTAAACTTGATTCCCCTAAAAAAGAGGTAGAAACTTTCCGAAATATTTTCGAGGCAAAGGCAGTAATTATTGCAACTGGCGGAAGTCCAAGAATTACAAAAGCAACAAATGAGGAAAAATTTCTTTTTGATAAAGGAATTTCATTTTGTGCAACATGTGATGCTGCTGCAAATACAGATAAAACAGTAATGGTAATAGGAAGTGGGGATGCAGCAATAGAAGAAGGAATGTTTCTTTCAAAATTTGCTTCTAAAATAATAGTTTCGGTTATTCATGATGAAGGGAAAATGGACTGTAATGAAATTGCAAAAGCCCAGGCACTCTCCAATGATAAAATGGAATTTAAGTGGAATACTATGGTGAATTCATTTGAAGGACAGGACCACCTTGAAACAGTTGTGCTTAAAAACCTTAAAACAGGTAAACTTGAAACCATTACAGTTGATACCTGTTTTGAATTCATTGGATACACACCTAATACCGAAATTTTTGCAGAGGTCGTTCAACTTAGTAAAATGGGATACCTTATTACAAATCTAAATATGGAAACTGAACTACCGGGAGTTTTTGGAGCTGGTGACGTCAGAAATAAAGAACTAAGGCAGGTTTCAACTGCTGTTGGAGATGGGGCTAAAGCCGGTGTAGCTGCAGAGAAGTTTATTGCAGAAACCGAGATTTTTAAGAACCAGATTCTCCAGAAAGAAAAAGTTGGTTTTATCTACATTTACTCAGCCACCAACGCTCCAAGTATGGAACTGCTTCCCATGATGCAGGATATTGAAAAAGAGTTTATCACAGATGTTAAGCTTAATATTTTAGATGTATATAAGGGGAAGTCCCTATGCGACAGGCTTGCCTGTGATGTAGAACCCATGACAATTTTTTATACAAAAGATGGTGAAGTTATTGAGCAGTCATCACAGTGCGACAGACCTCATATTACAGAAAAACTGAAATCACTACTTTAAGGAGAAGAGAATGAAGATCAGATCATTTGTTACAATTTTACTGATAATTATTACTCTTGCAGGGTGCGGAGTAAAAACTTCAGGAGAAAAAGGAACAGAGATTATTTCTGCAAAGGAAGCTGTTTCTATGTTTAATGAAGATAGTGTTGTAATAATTGATGCACAATCTTCTACGAATTATAAGAAAGGACATATAGAAAATGCTGTAAATATATCAAGAGCAGATATTGTACAAAAGAATCCCTACCCAAATATGCTTTGTTCTCCAGAACAACTGGAAAAGGTTATGGGAGAAAGAGGAATATCAAATTTATCTGCTATTATTATTTATGATTCCAATAAAAATATGGATAGTGCCAGATTATGGTGGACACTAAAAATATATGGTCATGATAATGTAAAAGTTGTAAACGGTGGGATTGATGCTTTAGAAAAAGCAGGGTTAGTGAAAACAAAAACTCCTACCCAACTAGAAAAAGCAACTTTCACAGTAACCGGATTAAAAATAGAAATGCTGGCAAGCAAAAAAGATATTAAAGAACAAATAAATAATCCAAACAATAATACAGTATTACTTGATACAAGATCCCTGGACGAATACAACCAGGGAACTATCCCAGGTTCTGTATTATTAGACTTTGCCGGTAATAACTTTAAAGATCAAACTTACCGACCAGTTAGCCAAATACAAATACGTTATCTGGAAGAAGATATTGACTACAATGATACTATCATCATGTACTGCAAAACATCTATAAGAGGAGCACAGACCTATCTGGCTCTTTATAATGCAGGTTATAGAAATCTAAAGCTATATGATGGAGCATGGGTAGAATGGGCTGCCAGCTCTGATAATCCAATTTTTAAACCAGAGACAAAAGTTTATCAGATAGATTCATCTGATAACTCATAGAAAGATAAAATAAAAATCACGAAAGGGAGAAAAAATGAAAAAATTACTACTAATCTTACTTGTTACATTTATTGCTGCAACCGGTGTTTTTGCAAATGGTGACAACGAATCAGGAAACAACACACAAGTAGCAGTTAACACGAATGCACTAGAGGATGCAGCTAACGCTTATTTTGCTGATATGCCCGGCTCAAGAATAATTAAATCCGAAGATCTGTTTGTCAAAATGGATGCAGGTGAGGATATGCTTATCCTTGACATAAGAAAGGCAGATGCTTACGAAAAAAGTCATTTAAAAGGTGCTGTTAATGTACCCTGGGGCCCAGCTATTGCAGATGCCCTTGAATGGCTTCCCGAAGATAAAACTGTATATGTAAACTGTTACAGCGGACAGACTGCAGGACAGACTGTTTCTGTTTTAAACGTAGCTGGTATTAAAGCTCAGTCGATTAAATATGGATGGAACCTGGGTATTTCCAAAACAGAAGGCTATAAAGCATATACCACAGCTGATGCGGTTATGTCTCCCGACGTTTCTGGTGTTAAATATGACCCGGAAATAAAAGCAGCTGTACAGAATTATTTTACTGTAATTCCTGATAGTGGAAGTAATATTTGGCCCGCTTCCAAGCTTAAAGAAGCAATAGATGCAGAAGAAAAAATGACAGTAGTTTCAATAAGACAGACAGATGCCTACGCAGGAGGCCATATTGAAGGTGCTAGAAATATTCCATGGGCAAAAGGTATGCAGGAAAGTTTCTCAACACTTCCAAAAGATGAGCAAATTGTAGTTTACTGCTACAGTGGTCAGACTGCAGGACAGACCGTTGGTATTCTCAGACTCCTCGGATACGATGCTGTATCACTCAAAAGTGGTATGGGAACTCCAGTTACAGGTAATTCCGGGTGGGTAAATGAAGAATATCCTGTTGTTTCTTCAAATTAAAAAATCTTT
>JAOZPU010000028.1:20073-21642 GCA_029932585.1 Spirochaetia bacterium
TTTATTTATATTATATTAAGTATTGCATCTTTAATATATTTTCCAACAATGCATTCAGATGAAGGCTGGCTGGCGTCACTTTCAAGAACAATATCAATAGAACATAACATTGGAGCAAGTGAAGATTTTTTCCATGAAGTTAATCGTAACCCTCATGCTATAAAATCACTTTTTCATCTATTGCAAATCCCTTTTATTAACTTTAGCTTCAGTCTTTTTACAGTAAGGTTGTTATCTCTTATAGCAGGCTTAATAACTTTAGGTTATCTATACAAATCATCGATTATTATATTCCAGGATAAATTTATTGCTTTTATTTTCACTCTCCTAATTGGTATTGATATTCAATTTTTATATATATCTCATTTTGCCAGGCAGGAAATATTAATACTAATGATATTTTCAATATCCCTTTATATTTTTTTGAAACCCGGAAAAATATGGCTGTATAGAAAAGATCTTTTTATTGGTACTATTCTTGGCATTTCCATTGGAATACATCCTAATATATTTATAATTGCTACAGGATTTATTTTTCTTTATCTTTTTTATTCAACTTTTCATCTAATAAGCAGGAATAGAAAATATCCTTCTATATTCAATTTGGCAATTCTAATATTAATACTTGGTTTATTTGGAACATTCTATATAGCTTTAAGTATAAAATTAAATTCCAACTTTCTGTCAGGGTATCTTAGTTTTGGAGAAGGAGTCGGGGTAACTAAACCATTTATTATAAAAATTTTAAAACTTCCAAGATTTTTTGAAAAAATGTTTTTTCGTATTGGAGGGACCTACTATCTTCCTGATATTCGCCCTCAACTAATTATTTTCGCAGTATCCTTTTTAACACTAATTCCTATATCTATTTTACTACCTAAAAAAAGGATTTTAATTCTATCTCTTCAGGTTTTAATGATTGGGATCATTACTGGTATTCTAATAATTGGAAAATACAGTCCACCTTCCATAATCTTTATTTTTATTCCAGGATATTTACTTATATTTATTCTACTAAAAAATATAACTACTAACAGACAAATAATTATTGCAATTTCTATTTTCATATTTATAGGCTCTTCCATATTTACAACAACGCAGATACTCCCATGGATAAAAATTGACTATAATAAATATATTCAAACAATTAACAATAACATTCCTGAAAATTCAAAAGCCCTTGCAAATTTAAACAGTGTATTTGCTTTTTCTGCTGGAAGCCTCTACTCATTTAGAGATTTGAAAGCTCTTGATACAAATTTAACTTTTAGTGATTATATAGAAAAGTATAAAATTGAATATATAGTTTATTCAGAGGAACTTGAAATAATTTTCAAAGAAAGACCTGTATGGAATACTATGTATGGGAATATATATCCATGGTATGAAGATATGATAAACTTTTTTAAAACAGATTGTAAGAAAATATACCAATGGAAGGAACCCGTATTTGGAATGAGAATTACAAGTTATATAGGCCGTCGTGGAGGTAATATTTTAATATACAAAGTGTTAAATTAATAAAGTAAATTAAAAATTACAATACCTTTTTTAGTCCTCCCAGAGTTA
>JAOZPU010000161.1 GCA_029932585.1 Spirochaetia bacterium
GAAAAATTTCAGCTATATGAAAAACATGGAGTTAAGGAATACTGGGTTGTGGATCCTGGAAATAAATACATACAGGTTTTTCATTTGCAAAATGAAGGTAAAGATTCCGGGAAATATGATGATGGAACTCTGGTTCCTCCGGCTAACTGGCGGGAAGATAAAAATACTATTGCTGAGTCTTTTGTTCTTGAGGGATTTAAGGTGAATGTGAAGGAACTATTTGATTCTTTAGGGTAAAATCCATACCTATCCAAGCCAGAAAAAATCTGGAGATTACCAAAATAATTTTACATTTATTTTTTCTATTCCTGTATAACAAATTCAAGTGTACTTTTAGCACCATTATCATTTTCGAAAGCAAAAGTTCCATACAGTTGCTGACTAAGCATTTTTATGAGCATCAAACCAAAGCCATCTGAATTTATAAGATCAAATCCATCAGGTAAACCCTTACCATTATCCTGTATTATTAGAGATACTTTTCCTTTGGTTTCTGTTACTCCAATCTCTACAAGCCTGGAGGTTTGTTTGGTAAATGCATATTTCATTATATTGGTAAGGAGCTCATTTACAATAATTCCAAGGGGAATCAAATATTTTGTATCCAGAAAAAAATCATCAATTTTCTTATTAATTTCAGGTTTCTCCTTATTTGGAAACAAATTCATAATTTCATCTATAAGACTAAAAAGATATTCTTTAACAGAAATATTAGTATATTTATTAGTAAGTAAAAGTTTTTCATAAATAATTTGCATGCTTTCAATACGCCCTGTAGCATTTTGCAGGATTGATTTTGCCTCAGTGTTATTAGTTAATCGAATTTGTAAAGATAATAGGCTCCCAATAGAAGCTATATTATTTTTAATTCTATGATGTGTTTCTTTTAGTATTATCTCTTTTTCCAATAATTGCTGCTTTACTTCATCCTGTGCTTTTATTCTCTCTGAAATATTGTGTGCTAACCATATAACTAAATTTTCTCCTGGTTCAGTTTTTTCCATTAGTGATGTTCTTGCTTGGAACCAGGTTTCATTCCCCTGCAAAATTAGTTTATATTCATAAACTTGAGATTTCTTTGTTGTAATTGTTTTTTTTATTACTCTATGAATATCACCAGCATTTTTTTTTGGTAGAACATCATATATATTATTTCCTACTAATTTTTCTGAAGGAGCAAACAATAGATTCTCTCTGGAAGATAATATATCAACATATGTTCCATCAACATTATATATAATTGCTACATCAGGTAATGCACTGGTAAAAGCTGTCAATAATGATTCTCTGTCACGCAATGTTTGTTCAGTTTTTTTATGTTCAGTAATATCATGAAACATTCTCATTTTAGAAATACTTTTATCATAATTAGTAAATGGAAGTTCAATTACATCATATGATTTTCCCGTTACAGGTGAATAAGAATGGCTGCGTGCAGTTTCTCCTTCAAAAACTTCAGAGTTTTTACACCACGGACAAACTTCATTTCTACTATGAAAATATTCATAACATTTTCTCCCGGTATAACTGCCAAAGTCATCAATAAGTGTTGGATTTACATACTGAAGATCATACTGCTTATTAATTATATATATACCATCATCCATAATTTCAAATGTATTTTTTAAGTTATTTTTTTCAATGTAAAGATTTTCCTTAATTTTTTTATTCTCTGTTATATCTATAAAAGAAATAATTGCCAAATTCTTTTCACCTACTTCCACCATTGAAAAATTGCCAATAAGGTTTTTTATTTCCCCTGATTTTGTATAAACATCCAAGGATAAATTACTAACATATCTTTCCCTATTTAACTTTTTAACAACCTTTTTTTGTAGTTCAGAATCTACCCATATTATATTCTTATAAGCATTACCATTTAAATATTCCTCTTTGGAAAAACCTAATAATTGTAATAAACTTTTATTAGCATCAATTCTTTCACCAGTTACAATATCTGTAATTGTCATAGGGGTATGTTGGTTATAAAAAACTTTGGAAAACCTTTCATTATTTTCATCTATTATTTTTTTTGCTTCAAATAGCTTGAATGCCATTTTAATTGATGTATCAAGAACAGTTAAAGATAAACCTTTTACTACATAGCCATAGGAGGTTATTTTTTCAGTTTTCTCAACAATTTCAGGTTCTGTATGACTGGACATAAATATAATTGGGATATCTTTATTTCGAAGAATTAATTCAGCAGCTTCTGTACCATCGATACCAGACCCTAAATCAATATCCATAAGAATAAGGTCTATCTCTTTATTTTCTTTGATAATTGAAACAGCCTTTTCACCTGTATTAGTAGTAATAATGATATAATTATACTTTACGAGGTTCTTTTTCGTTGAAAGAGCAATTATTACTTCATCCTCGACAAGAAGAATAGTTTTTTTTAAATTTTTTACCACCACTTTTTCCCTCTAACATCATACTATCAGTTTTCCAGTAGTTGTCAACTCTAAAACATCCAAAATGTCATATTACTGTATTGGATTATTACAGGTGATAATAAATTTAAAACCCTGGCAATTTTATTTTATCAGTTACCTGATCCAGTAATTTTGTTGCTTCACCCTGTGTTTTTTTCTCAGCATCGGTTTTAAGTTTATTAATCTGGTGTTCAATATCAGTAACAGAGGATATCTGCTCCAGTGATTTCACATCCAGTGCTGCAAGGGAGGATTGAAGGGTTTGGTTTTCTTCGAGAGAGGAAGAAATGTATTCCTCAAGGCTATCTCGAAGCTCTTTTTCTGTATCAGCAGCTTTATCCGCTATATATCCTCCTATTCTGTCCGACAGAATATTATCTAAACCTGATACTACTTTTACTGTTTCGAAACCACTGCGATTAATAATAATTTCAGCCTTAAGACTAATACTATCCATATCCGACAGAATATCTTTAACTGCTTCAGATAAAAATCCTTCTTTATTGTCCTGCTCTATCTCTATATCTGTAAGAATAATATCAAGAGTAGTAATAACTCTATTTTTTTCGTTGCTCGTTTTAGATTCTCCAAAAAACTCAACTTTACTGCTAAGTTTACTTATATTTAGAACAGCTATCCCCTCTTCCATAGATAAAGAATTTCCAGGAGACTCTATTTCCATCAAAAAGGGTATCTCAGAATCTGTTCTCATATCCAGAATACCATTTAATTTTATTGTAGATTGTGAACTTTCCCAGTCGAATAGAAAGCTTGAACTATCATTAAGCTTATCCGGTTCATTGCTTATTGATCTAATCTCAGAAGTGAAAGAACCAGAGGCCCCCCTGCCCCCTGAAAGTAAAATATGTTCAATTAAAAAACCGGGATTATCCGGGCTGGGAAAAGATACATTTCTGCCGCCATCTCTTTGAAAAATTTTTTCTTCTGTAACTTCTTTTTTTTCATTACTCTGAAATTTCTCATATATTTCAAAAGCCTTCAAAGCTTTATCATAATAATCATTCCAGCGATTTCGTATATATTTTTCTCCAGCAGCAGAAGCCAATGAGCCAATATCACCTGTTGATAAATTTAACATTCCATTTAAATAGGCAATATCATCATCAACTGCATTATTAATCGATTTTTCCAAATTCATAAGACTGTTTTTATCTTCAGCATAATCCTGCTGAAGAGTAACTAATTCATCTTTTGTATCTGTAACTTTTGGATATAAATCCTTTATCTGCAGGGCAATAACCTGCCCTTCTTTAATAGTACCTGTATTCTTAGTTGTAAGTAGCTTTAGTTCTTCAACATCAGCCTCAAGTTCTTTAATCTCTTTATTTTTTTCTGAATAAATACCTTCCCATTTCTGCGTTAAGGCATCAATTTCTTCATTCCCCTGATTGATAAGATTAAGGGATGTCAGATTACTTTTCTGATCTTCAAGAAGAGCTTCTATGTCAAATTCACCTGAGTCCAAAGCTAGAACTTCAAATATCTTACTATCTTCCTCATTATTTACATCACTTCCAGGGGATGTAGAATTATTCAAAACGGAAGCATTCTCTCTGGGACTATCCAAAAGTACCCCTGTCATGGACATCTCTTCTATTTTGATTCGCTTTTTGCTAAGCTCCTTCATATCTATCCGAAACTCCGAAGGACCGGTTTCAAGAAGGTTTTGCATCTTATTTTCTGCATCTGCAATAGTAAGAGAGTTATATGATATGCTTCCCTTTAAAAGAGAAAAATTAAGCTCCCCTATTTCAACATCCGCCTCAAAAATTGACTCCAGGGCTTTTTCTGTCCCCTGGGTAATTAGCCTGTCTTTAAAAAAGATGTTGAAAATAATTATTGATGCTGTAATAACAAGAACAATACTTAACTTCCAGCGGGAAACCATACCCTTATTCTTTTTAATTGATTTTGACAAAGGTTTTAGCCGTAAAAGAACATCTTTTGGAATATCCTTTATTATTTCCATTTTACCATTACTATTTTCTACAAATAGGTTTTTTATCATTTCCTGATCTTTTGGTATATGTATTCTTCTTACTATTTTTGAATTAAAAGCTTTAATTTTATACTGCTTACGAAACAGACCGGGTAATTTATTTTTTTTCATAGTAGTATCCTCTGCTTTGATATTTAGGAAACAAGAAACGATAATTTTTGAATTGATGCACTAATTTTTGATATAACAGGAACTTTTTTAAGAAATTTTACAAACCTGCTGTTTGCAACTTTTGGTGCAATTTTTTTCCTGTAAATTTTTATAATAGTTGTAAACAGGATAAAAACAGGAATCCAAAGTAAAATTCCCAGAATAAATCCACCCATTACAATTGTATTATTAAAATTGCTATAAGGAATAAGAGGAATATTATATAAAAAGGTAAAAAAATCTTGAAAAGCTGATATATTCAAAAAGAAACCACCAATCTTATCCAAAAAAGGATCAAAAACTGATATAAATATCCGGGAAAAACCCATGCTAAGTAATAATGCAGCAATATTGTGTTTAATAAAAAAAGCAAAAATAAAAATAACAAGCCAGAGAAGGTTCCCAGCAGGTATAAAAGCCAGTAATAAACCGAAGGCGATTCCGGAGGCCATTTCTCCAGGACGTGAATTACTGTTTAAAGCTACAACTAACTTTGCAATAAAAGATATCATAGAACCCCCAAACTTTTCATAAAATAGATCTCTAATAATATCTTATTTAATTAGCTCGCTAAGTCAAGTTCTATAAGGATAAATTTTAAAAGGCCGGAAATAAATTATTCCCGGCCCTTTTATTAAGCTGATTTTCTGGTACGCCTGTTGGGATCATCATTTCTTGGTCCAAAAGCACCCATTTTTTTATTTTTTGGCTTAAACTTTTTTGGTTTATTATTATGTGCGGATCTGTTGTTAGAGTTACCTGACCGGTTACCTTGTTCAGTTTGTTTTTTTTGTGGAGCAGGTTCGTAAACAGGTTTAAACCCAATAACCTTACCAACAGGGACTGGTTCTTTCAAAATTTTCTGAATTCTCTGAAGAAGCTGTTTGTCATCTGGGGAGACAAGGGAAATTGCTATACCTGATTTTCCGGCTCGCCCTGTTCTACCTATTCTATGAATATAATCTTCCGGAATATTTGGAAGATCAAAATTAACAACATGACTTAAATCTTCCAGATGAAGTCCCCTTGCAGCAACATCTGTTGCAACTAGTGCCTGAGTATCACCTTTAATGAAATTTTTCAAAGCACGGGCCCTTGCTGCCTGACTTTTATTTCCATGTATTGCGGCAGAAGGTATTCCTGACTTACTCAATTGCGAGGTAAGACGATTAGCCCCATGCTTTGTTTTTACAAATATTAAGACACGATACCAGGACTCTTCCTTAATTAAATGTGCAAGCAGATGCCGTTTTTGATTTTTATCTATAAAATGGACTAACTGCTCAACTTTATCAGCAGCTGCATTTCTTTTTGTTACTTCAACTGAAACAGGGTCAACAAGAATCCCTTTAGCAAGAGCCTTAATATCATTTCCATAGGTAGCAGAAAACATTAAGTTCTGACGATATTTAGGCAGAAATGAGATAATTCTTTTAATATCCTTTATAAAACCCATATCAAGCATTCTATCGGCTTCATCAAGAACAAGAATTTTTATATGCGAAAGATTAATTGTTTTTTGCTGTAAGTGATCCAACAAGCGACCTGGAGTTGCAATTACTATATCTGTACCGCTTCTTAGCTTTTCTATTTGAGGGTTAATTTTTACCCCACCATAAATTTTTACAATATTTAGATTGAGATATTTCCCATAATCTATAAAACTTTCTCCAACCTGATCTGCTAATTCTCTTGTGGGTGTAAGAATTAGTGCACCTGGATGTTTTGAAACACCAGATTCCTCACTAAGTTTAGCCAGAATAGGAAGAGC
>JAOZPU010000029.1:0-4223 GCA_029932585.1 Spirochaetia bacterium
CCAAAGTCACTTGTCAAAAAATCCCTGCATGCTCTCCAGTCATCTGTTTCTGTATTTGAATTTGATAAATAAAAATCACGTACAGCATTAACAACCCTGGTATATTCACTATTAGAGGGAATTAATTCCAGAGCCTTTTCGATCATCTCAGGAATATCTGAACTACTGAAAGCAAGAGAAATTAAAGCTGTTACAAAAACAGCTCCATAAATACCATTACCATCATGACCAACACTTGCTGCCATTTTAGCATATTCGGCAGCCTTTTTATAATTATCAGGGAAAACAAGGCCCCATGAATCTATAAATATCTGACCACCAATCTGCTCTGCAATGGCTGCACCATTTACTTTTATGCTGCCGGAGTCAGGAGCAGAAATACCATTTTTCAGGTTTAAATAGGCAGTATGTTCCGTACTCCTGCCATAACCACCCCACCAGTAAAAACCAATTCCTTCTCTGGTATAGTTAAGCCAGGTTTTTCCAACTTTTTCTGCTGTTAGAGGAGGTTCAAAATCCAAAAGGGATCTAATAAAAAATACAGGCCCGTTTACATCATCATCTGCTGCAAAGTTACTGTAGTTTTTAACATATCCCCGGATATCTCCATAAGTGGCCCTAATTCGTTCGTAAGTCCATATTGTAGGTTCGACCGGAGCTCCAAGTCTTATACCGGCACACATTCCCAGAAGGCCTGTGTACACCTGTTCCAGATATTTTTGTTTGTCCATTTTTTTCCCTGTCCCACAGATATGTATGATCTTTGATATACATGATATATGATCGATGCCCGCCGTAGAGACGCCCAAATTGGGCGTCTTTACGTATGGGCATAAACCCCAAAGACACGATAAACCGCGCCCCTACGGTGTCACACATACAGTGTTTTTATTTCAACATACCCTGTGCATATTCTGTAATTTTATCACCACCAAGATCATACCATTTTTTAACAAATTCGTCGAATTTATCAATAGAGTATTCACCTGTAATAATTTTAAAACTGTATTCTTTGTACAGATTAGTAAGTGCATCCCATGTTGGAGCCATATCTGAAGGAATTGGAAAGTCCGGATCACCAACTACATAGTCACCAAGGAATTCCCAGCTTTCTGCTCCCAGATCTCCAAGAGTAGGAAGTGGTCCTTTATAAGCCATAACTTCATTAAATCTAGGCCACCATTCGCCCTTCTTGTCTGTAAATGCATAAGTTCCACCATCTACAGTATAATGAGTTCCTTCAATTCCATAACGATCCAAAAGCTGTCCTTCATCAGTTGCCATAAATTCCAATAACTGGAAAACAAGGTCAGGATTTTTACTTGTTGCACTTATTGCCCAGCCTCTTGTTTCTTTAGCTGAAGAAATGGAGTAACCCTGACCAACACCTTTTGCAGGAGGAAGAGCAACAAATCCAACACCCTGCGCTCCTTTCAGTTTAGTATCATAAATATCACACACAACTCCAGAAGATCCAAATACCATTCCAACAACACCATTTTGGAATTTATCTTCCATTGTATCCCATTTAGTTGTTACATAGTCTTTATCAAAAAGACCTTCTGCATATAGTTTCTGATAAAAAGCCAACTTTGCTTTTTCTGCATCAGATACTTTTTTATACACATAGGATCCACCCTGTTTAATCCATGTAGCTGTTTCTCCAAAAGCATGATCGAAAGTAAAGTCCATTCTGCTTGTAGAACCTGTATCTGTCATAACAAATGCATCAGGATGATTACTTTTAATTGTCTTAAAAAGATTGTAAAAATCATCTACTGTTACAGGAACTTTTCCACCAGCTTCAGCAAACCAGTCTTCTCTTACCAGAGCTACTCTTGCCCGGGGAGCAGCCAACCAAAGAAGATATGGATAGTTTGCAATTCTCTGTTTATTAAAATCCTGAAGTGCACTCTGCATAACTTTAGAGTTATCAACATAGGACTGCAGGTCTACTAGCAACCCCTGTTTAGATACAGCTTCGTCGCCACCCTGAAAGTAGATTAAATCAGGAATATCACCACCCATAAGCATAAGGTTCAATTTTTCTGCATATCCGCCATCGGGAACCTGAACCAATTCAAGATTAACTTTCTGACCTGAATAAGCCTCAAAGCCTGCTTGAACTTTTTCAAGAAACTGAAGATTGATCTCTTCTGTAGGTGAAAAATCCTTACCAACAATACGAATAGTTGTTACTTCATCACTGGATGCTGTCTTTGTCTCCTTAGCACCACCAGCAAAAACAAGCCCTGACATTACTACTAAAATTAGTAGTGTAACTAAAAAACGTTTCATATAATCCTCCTGTGAAACATTACAAATTGCAGATGTATAAGATTTTCTGCAAAATTTTATTCTTTAACCGATCCTTCCAGTCTTCCCTTAACAAAATATTTAAGTACAAATGGGTAGAATGCAAGAATAGGTACAATGGAAATAATTATTAAAGCTGCTTTAATAGCTTTTATATCAAGCTGAGCAGCAGCTGTTACTTTAAGGAAATTCATACTGCCGATAAATGATGCTTTTTCTGCGGAGATAAGTAATTCCCTAAGAACAACCTGAAGAGGATATTTCGCCTCGTTTGTCAGATAGATCATTGCACGAAAATACTCATTCCAGTGGAAAACACCGTAAAATAAACTTACTGTAGCAATCCCTGCAACACTTACAGGGATAACAATTTTAAATAGAATTTTAGTTTCACTTAAACCGTCAATTCTTGCAGCTTCAATAAGTGAGGTTGGAACTCTGTCAAAAAACCGCATAAGTATAATTAAGTAATAAGGGTTGATTGCTTTATAAAGAATAACAGACCAGTAAGAATTTAAAAGATGAAGCTTACGCATTAGAAAATAGTCGGGAATTAACCCGCCTTCAAAAATCATAGTAATTACAATCATCGTTATAAAAAAACTTCTTCCTACCAAATCTCTTTTTGTAAGGACATATGCTCCCATACTTGTAAAAACAATATTAATAACCAGCCCCATAGCTGTAATATAAATAGAGTTAAAAAGACCCCTGGCAACCTTGGGTATGGCAAGAACAGTTTTATATGTACCTAAGGTAAACCCATAAGGAATTATGCTTGTACCGCTGGCCTGTGAAATATATTCTGTTCCAGTAAGAGATATGACAAGCTGATTATATAATGGATAAACCAAAACAATAGCACCAATAGCTAATACAATAATTATAAGGTAATGCCCAATTCCATGTTTTTTAATACTCATTACCAAACCCCCTCACCAGTAACTTTTCGACTTAATCTATCTGTTGACAGAATAAGAATTAAACCAATAATACCTTTAAAAAGCCCTGCTGCAGTTCCCAGAGAATAATTACCCTGCATTAAACCAACCCGGTAAACATAGGTATCTATAATATCTACATGATTTATTACTGCATCGTTCATCATATTAAAAACCTGATCAAAACCTGCATTCATAAAAAAACCTAAATTAAGAATAAAAACAGTAATAATAGTTGGAATAATTGCCGGAAGAGTAATGTTTAAAGCCTGTTGAAAAGGTGAAGCCCCATCGATTGTTGCTGCTTCGTACAATGCCGGTGCAATACTGTTTATTGCAGCAATGTAAAGAATGGAATCCCAGCCTATACTACGCCACACTTCTGAAAAAACAAAAACCCATCTAATATGTGTTGTAGAAGTCATGTAGGAGATAGGTTCTAAATGAAAAAATGTACGAATCTGATTAACTGCACCCTCAGGAGATGCAAGAAGGGATATAAAAAGCCCTGCAATAACAACCCAGGATAAAAAGTGAGGAAGATAAATAACACTCTGAACAGTTTTACGAAAGTTGTGACTGCTAACCTCATTCAGCATAAAAGCCAAAATAATGGGTAAAGGAAATATTAAAAACATCTTCATAGAACTTATAATAACTGTATTAATAAAAACCTTTAAAAATACCGGGGATGAAAAAAGCAGTTGAAAATGCTTTAAACCTGCCCATTTATTGGCTCCAATATACATAACGTCCTGAAAAGCAATTCTTGCTCCCCACATAGGGATGTAATGCCAGACTATAAAAAAAGCTATAACTGGAAAAAGTAGCAGATACATCTGCTTATCTTTTACAATTCTTTTACGAATATTCCCCTTCATACAGATTTACCCTCTCTTTTTTACTGTTTTAATGCATATTCTGCAAGTTTTTCACCCAACTCATACATATCTTCATCCTTTGCAA
>JAOZPU010000029.1:4323-21410 GCA_029932585.1 Spirochaetia bacterium
CCTAAATCTCCTGCAGCATCTCCTATAGCCAGTGCAATCATTGTAGCTACAGATCTGTCGGTGAATGTTTTTTCATCAATTTTTATCTTATCAGTCATTTCCCCTTCCTGTTTACCACTCTTGGTAACGATACCGGTAACGTTACCGGTTTATTTATAAATCTAACTATATATCTATCTACTTCAGACAATTCGCCTGGTAGAATCCCTTACTATAAGTTCTGTCTTAAAAATTATTTCTCTGTTTATTCTGGTATTTTCTGCTATCTCTTCAATAAGAAGTTCTACACCTGCCTGGCCAAGTTTATTTTTAAACGTATCCAATGTAGTCAGTTTAGGATGAACCAGTCTTGATATTTCTATATTATCATGACCAATTACAGAAATATCACCAGGTATAGAAAGCCCTTTCTCGAATATGGCTTCGTATGCTCCTACAGCCATAAGGTCATGGGAAGCAAATAAAGCTGTAATATGGTTCTTCTGATTAAGTAAAACCTTCATACCTTCATAACCCGTATCTGCACAATGGGACCCTGAAAAAAACCATTCATCCCTGTAGGAAAGACCGGCTTCTGCATAAGCTTTTTTATAACCTTCGAGACGCTCAGCCCCGGACAGTGTAGATATTCCAGTAGTTATGTGACCAATCCTGCGATGCCCTAAATCTATCAGATACTTTACAGCTCTGTAGGCTGAATCAATATTATCTATGGCGATAGTTGATATAACAGATTTTGGGCTTTTACGATATATTTGCACTGCAGGAAACTGATCTTCTTTTAATTTTATAAATTCATCCTGATTAGCCTCTGAAAAAGAGACAATAATTCCATCTACCTGTTTACTGCGAAGAAGTTTCAAAGCCTCTTTCTCAACTTTATTATCCTGATTTGTATCAAAAAAAATAACAGAATATCCAAGCTGTCTGGCTTTCTCAACAACCCCACGTGCCAGTTCCGGGAAATTCGGATTAGTTATATCCGGTACTACAAACCCAATTGCATTTGATCTTTGAAGAACCAGTCCCCGGGCAACACTGCTGGGACTGTAACCAAGTTTTTTTATGGCACTGTTTACCCTGGCTTCTGTTTCTGTGTTAACATCAGGTTTATTATTTAAAACCCTGGAAACAGTAGAAACGGAAACTCCTGAGTGTCTGGCAATGTCCTTTATTGTGACAGTCATAAAACCTTACAGACTCCTGTAAAAACAGTGATTTAAGTTTATGGTAACGATACCGGTATCGTTACCATAAACTATTCTAACCCCACTCTTATTCAAATGCAAGGGAAAGTTTTAAAAATTTGAAATAATAATGACATTTATTGAAGTAGAAATACCATTTACCCTATATATATAATGTATAGAGTATTATATTATAAGGAGAAGGATATGCAAATGGCATTAAAAGAAGAAGAGTTAACAATAATTGGAGAATACGTTCAGAACCACTTAAAAGAATGGCTTCCTGAACACCCAGCAACTTCATCAAACAGTATCTTTTCTTTAGAACTGAGTGAACGCATTGTTCGTGTAGAAGAATCACTTAAAAATCAGATAGAACTAATGAAACAAGGTTTCGATATGACGGATAAGCGATTTGAGCAAGTTGAAAAGCGTTTTGAACAGGTTGATAAACGATTTGAGCAAATGCAGCATAATATGGATAAACGTTTTGAACAGGTTGATAAGAAATTAGAACAGATCGATAAACGTTTTGATTTAATGCAGAATAGCATAGATAGACGCTTTGACGAAGTAAATATTAGACTCGAAAATATTCAGGCACGAATGTTTCATTTCATGGTATGGTCATCAGGATTTATTGCTACAATTGCTGGAATTGTTATTGCAGTAATAAAATTCACTTAAAAAAATTAGTTAACCATTAAAAACTGCTTAAACTGATTTTCCAGTCTGTCAGGCATCATTATCTGAGAAATACATTCAATGGCATAGTCGTCAGTCATACCGGCAATATAGTCAGTTACCAGATTATTGAAACCACCATCCTGGTTGGAATAGAAATCTGTCATCTTTCCAAGATAATCACTAAAACGAACAGCCAATAAGTTATTTTCCTTAACATACGCTTTCAGATCATGGCCATACTTATCAAATATCTCATTAAGATAACCAAACAATAGTTTTAAAATACGTTCAAAATACTTATTATGTCCTGCAAGAATAGGGCTGAAGTAAATATTTTTATAATTAAAGTCTTTAAGTATAAGAAGAGCTTCATAAACATTATCAGAAAAACCAATTTTACCAGTTTTATTAGAAGTATTAATTATATCATCAACAAGAGTATTTATAATTTGGCTATTTGTTGTTCCCACAATACGACTGCCTTCAGCAGGAATATCATCCTCTTTAATTATATGTAACTGAATAGCATCTTCGATATCTCTGCCTAAATATGATATTTTGTCTGCCATTCTTACAACTGTACCCTCCCAGGTAGAAGGATAGTGCGTTCTTTCTTTCAAGGCTTCCAGGTCTTTCACTTTGAAATCGGGAGTAAGAGATTGTTCAAATTTCTCACCACAATGACTTACAATACCATCTCTGACTGCATATGTTAAATTAAGCCCCTTACCATACTGAACAAGATAATCTACAACCCTTAAAGAATAGAGTTCGTGAATGAACCCTCCGGAATCTTTTCGAATATTATTAATAATTTTTTCTCCTACATGTCCAAAGGGAGTATGCCCAAGATCATGACCAAGCCCAATAGCCCAGGCCAGGTCAGAATCCAGCCCTAAACCCTTACAAATAGCAGATGCAACAGAGGCAACATGCATTACATGCTCAATTCTTGTGCAGATATGATCATTTTTTGGAGAAAAAAACACCTGAGTTTTATGCTTCAAACGTCTGAAAGGATAGGAGTGAATAATGGCAGTTGTATCCCTAAAATAGCCACCTCTAAAATCATCTTCCCTGCGATTTGCCCTTTTTAACAGCTCATCAGAACTTAATTTATTTATAAAAGTACTATTGCTCATACCCTGATATCCCTTCATTAAAATAATGTGTCAGTACTCTGGTCATCAATTCATGATCCTTTATACCATATGTTTCTCTTATACTATGCATGGCCCACATAGAATTACCAACATCAACAGTCTTTATACCTAAATTTGCTGCAGAAATAGCCCCAATAGTGCTCCCCCCTGGAAGATCTGATCGCCCTATGAATTTTTGGTAGGGAATGGATAGATCTTCACAAATTCCCTGAAAAACAAACGATGTTTCAGATGTAGTAGCATACTTAAAGGCAGCATTCAACTTAATTACAGGTCCTTTATTTAACTCTGGCGCATAGTCAGGATCATGTTTATCATTAAAATTAGGATGAACACCATGGGCACCATCGGCAGAAATAAGAAAAGAAGAAGCTTTAGCCCTGAAATAGTTATCCCTTGAATGTTCGTCTTCCAATAAAGATATTCGTTCCAGTATTTCTGATAGGAAGGAACTATTAGCCCCCTGAAATGTAAGACTGCCAATCTCTTCATTATCATAAAACACTGCTACTTGAGTAGAATCAGAGGGTTTTGAAGATAAAAGTGCAGACAGAACACTATGACACATTGCAAGATTATCAATCCGTGGAGAAACAAGGTATTCATCTCCAAGGAAGGAGCCTGGTGCAGAATCATAGAGGAAAAGATCCATTTCACCAATATCGTTAATCTTTACACCAGAATAATCTGAAATAAGGGACTTTAAAGGATCTTTATCTGATTTTCCAATTCCAAGGATAACCTGCAGATGATTCTGTTTATTATATTCAAAACCCTTATTTACTTCTCTATTTATATGTATAGCCAGATTAGGAACGACAGCTATGGGTTTTTCATAGTTAAATAACTCTCTTGACCACAATCCGTTTCTTTTTATATTAACTACCCCGGCAATTGAAAGCTCCCTATCCAGCCAGGAGGAAACTATAGGAGAACCATAAGTTTCTGTACTTACCCTTGCTGATCCATTTTTCCAACTACCACCCTCAGTTTTTAACTTAAGGGAAGGACTATCAGTATGGGCTCCTGCTATCATAAAACCAGATTGAGAAATACTGCCAGTCCCAGGACGAAAAGCAATAACAGAAGATTTATTTCGAAGAACATAATATCCGTTGCCAGGTTTTAATTTCCATGGCTTTTTCTCATCAAGATTTTTAAACCCACTAGCTTCAAGATGATCAATTATACTCCAGGCTGTCTGATAAGAACTTGGAGATTCTTTAATAAATTGTTGTAAATCTTTCATATTTAACTAATCTAACATTATTTCACCCAAAAAGAGAAATAAATTTTAATAATTGTTTGATATCTACTAACAAAACTTCTATAATATTAGTATGAGACAGGAAAAAATACTAATCGTTGAAGACGAAAGAATTATAGCACTGGATTTACAAAGAAGACTTATACGCTTTGATTTTCCGGAACCTGTAATTACGACCAATGGACTGGATGCTCTTAAAGCAATTGATGAAGATAAACCTGATATTATATTAATGGATATAATGCTCTCCAGTGATTTTGACGGTATAGAGACTGCTACAATTATAAAGGAAAAGTATAATATACCTCTCATTTTTCTAACTGCATATTCAGATGAAAAAACTGTGGAAAGAGCAAAAAAAGCAGAGCCATATGGTTATGTACTTAAACCATTTAAAGAAAAAGAACTTTATACAACTATAGATATAGCTCTTTATAAATTTGAATCCAATGAAAAATTAAAAAAACAGGAAAGATGGTCTGCTGCAATTCTCCACAGTATAGAAGATGGAATAATTGCTACCAATCAAAACAGGCTTATAGAATTTATGAACCCGGTGGCAGAAAAAATTACAAATTATATGCAGGATGATGTTAAAAACCTATCACTGGATGAAATATTTGAATTAACTGATAATAAAACTCAAACAATTATTAAAATGCCGATTTTTTCAAAAACGAATACAGAATCTTTTATATTTAAAGATAGTTTTATGAGTAACAGAAAATGTGACAATATTCATGTAGAAGGTTCTATTGCAGCGATTATAGATAAAAAAGGTAATATTGAAGGTCAGGTACTGGCATTCAGAGATATTACAGAAAAACATAAACTATCCCAGGCAATATCATATCAGTCAAAACATGATACCCTTACAGGACTTCTAAACAGAGAATGGTTCTCTAAGATTCTGGAAGGATTAATTGATGATTCTATAAAACAGGGAACCAGTCATGCATTTCTCTATATGGATCTGGATCAGTTTAGAGTTGTTAATGATGTTTGCGGTCATACAGCAGGGGATGAAATGCTCCTGACAACTACAGGTGTTATTAATAAGGTGATAAGAAGCAGTGATACCTGTGCCAGACTAGGTGGAGATGAATTTGGAATACTTCTTGAAGGAGCACACCTTCAGCAGGCACTTTTTATAGCAAAAAGGCTCCAGTCCAGACTAGTAGAAAGTAAAGTAATAAGGGATAAACAGGTTTTTAATATTAATACCAGTATTGGTATTGTTATGTTAACTGAAAACTCAAAAGATCTTCAGTCAGTTCTTGCTGCAGCTGATGATGCCTGCTTTATTGCAAAAGATGAAGGTGGAAAGAAAATTACGGTTTATAATGATGATGAAAATCTATTTGTAAAACGTAGGGGCGAAATGCAGTGGATATCAAAATTAACAAAAGCTCTTGAAGAACAACAATTTGAACTATTTTTTCAACCTATCGAACCTCTTGAAGATAATTTAATTCAATTAAAAAAATGTGAACTTCTTATAAGAATGAAAGATGGTGAAAATGGACACATACCACCAAATGAATTTCTTCCTTCTGCTGAACGATATAAGTTAATGCCTGCAATAGACAGATGGGTTATCAATAATGCTTTTTTTAATCACAAGCTTTTGAGTGATAAAGTAGGGAAAGAAAATAATAATTATATGTTCAGTGTTAATTTATCACCGGACTTCCTGGCAGAAGAAGATTCTCTGGATTTTATAATCTTTAAATTTGAAGAATATGAAATTGAACCAGAAAAAATATGTTTTGAAATTACAGAAACAACAGCAATTGGAAATATGCAGGCTGCTACAGATTTTATTCACAAATTGAAAGATATTGGTTGTTTGTTTTCTCTTGATGATTTTGGCAGTGGGTTTTCATCTTTCAATTATCTTAAAAACCTACCAGTTGATTTTTTAAAAATTGATGGTATTTTTGTTAAAGATATGGATGAAGATTCAGTTAACAGAGCAATGGTAAAAGCTATTAATAGTCTGGGTCAGGTAATTGGGCTGAAAACTATTGCAGAATTTGTCAGAAATGCAGATATAATCGAAGAATTAAGAAAAATTGGTGTCGATTATATCCAGGGTTATGAAATTGGAAAGCCTGAACCTATATCAGGACTTATTAAAAACTATACAGTGGACGTAGTAGAGACGTAGCATGCTAAGGTTGCATAGCCGAGCAGTAAGCGAAGCGACGACCAGGCTACGTCTCTACCACGAAAATAATTAATGATTATACTAATGGGAATTAAACATTCAGGTAAAACAACTCAGGGAAAACTGTTAGCGGAATCTCTAAATGTCCCCTTCCTGGATTTAGATATCCTTATTGAAGAACAGTATTCAAAAGACAGAAAATATAGTTTCCGTGAGTTATACTTAAAACTTGGAGAATCTGGATTCCGAAATCTGGAAACTGATGCTATCAAGAGTGTGAAGATGAATAACCCCGGAGTTCTTGCATTAGGGGGAGGCACAATAGATAACCCAATAGCAATGCAGGTTGTAAAAGAAGTAACTATTCGAATTTTTCTGGATGCAGATAAATTATTATTGTATAACCGAATTAAAAAAAATGGATTCCCTTCTTTTTTAAAAGATTCACCAGAAAAATTATTTTCTAAACTTTTTCTAAGAAGAAGAACACTGTACAATAATGTTGCTACTATTATAATACCAATAGGTAATGACAGCCAGGAAGAATTACTTCACAAAATACTAAAGAAATTAAGGATATATAATGAGCGGTAGTAGTTTTGGACAAATATTTAAAGTATCAACATTCGGAGAATCTCATGGTAAAGGTGTTGGTGTAATTATTGATGGAGTTACCCCGGGTATTGAACTTGATGAAAAAGATATACAGTTCCAACTGGATAGAAGAAAACCGGGACAGTCCAGTATTACCACCCAAAGAAAAGAATCTGACAAAATCCATATTCTTTCCGGTGTATTTGAGGGTCTTACTACAGGAACACCATTGGGCATGGTTCTATACAATGAAGATCAAATTAGCTCAGATTATAATTCAATAAAAGACCTTTTCAGACCGGGGCATGCCGATTTTTCTTATCTAAAAAAATATAGAATTAGGGATCACAGGGGCAGTGGAAGAGCTTCTGGCCGGGAAACTTCGGCAAGAGTTGCAGCAGGAGCAGTAGCTCTGAAAATTTTAAACTCAAAAGGAATTAAAATAACAGCTTACACAATTAAAGCAGCCGGAATAGAATGTACCCAAAGAGATCTAAATATTATAGAAAATAATAAATTAAGAGCATGTGATAGTAAAGCAGCAGAAAAAATGGAAAAAATAATAGAGACACTTGCAGATGAGGGAGACAGTGCAGGCGGAATTGTTGAATGCCTTGTAACAGGAATAAACCCAGGCCTTGGTGAACCGGTTTTTGATAAAATTGATGCAGAACTCGCAAAAGCCATGATCTCTCTGGGTGCAGTAAAAGCAATTGAGTTTGGTTTAGGTTTTAAATGCGCAGACCTAAAAGGCAGTGAACATAATGATGAAATGGATAAAGATGGATTTAAATCCAACAATGCAGGTGGAATTATTGGCGGAATAACAACAGGTGAAAATATTATTTTTAGAATTGCTGTAAAACCTACCTCTTCAATAAGTAAAGAACAGAAAACAGTTGATATTCAAGGTATAGAAAAGAAAATCAAAACAGAAGGCCGGCATGATCCATGTATATGCCCACGAATAGTCCCTGTGGTTGAGGCAATGACAGCTCTTGTTGTTATAGATATGTACAAAAGACAGGCAGCATTGATGGCATGAAACCCATTCGTAGGGACAGGTCACATTCGTAGGGGCAGGTCGCATATTCGTAGGGGCAGGTCGCATATTCGTAGGGGCGATTCATGAATCGCCCCTACGAATCAGAAAACAACGGCCCCATCTTGCCTATCCACCTTGGATTTTTGGCTGACATATCTTCAGAGTATAGTGGCGACTTTAAACCAGGATGATTATTATCCAGTAATTGTAATAAGTAGTTGCTTATCCACCTGGAAATTAGAAGAACAACCATCTTGTGCCTTAAACGGCCCTGAACATCTCTATTTAGAATTGAAGGAATTGTTGTTGTTGTAATAATTTCATCCAGAACACGATCATTTAAATTTGCCCGGCACTCTCTGCTGGAATAAAAATGTGTTACAAAAAAAACAATTTTATTAGGATTGGCTGATCTTAGCTTATGACAGGTTTCTACTATAGTACTTCCTGTACGCACCATATCATCCAAAACTACAACGTCTTTCCCATTAATATCAGATAAACCAATATCAGAATCTTTTGAAACAGTAATATTAACTTTTCTTTCTCCTGCTCTATGTTTATCCATAATAATAACTGGAATCGACTTATCTCCAAGAGTACTTTGAACCTTACGAACAAAATCCAATGCTCCTTTATCAGGAGCGCATAAAACCATATTACGCTCATTAACAACATCTGTATCTACAAGATAATTGGAATAGAGATCAAAGGGACGCAGATTATGGAACTTTCCTGAAAACCTGTCCATAAATATATTCTGAACAGATGTTGAATGATTATGAATCGTAACAACCTCATCAACTCCTGAAACTTTTAACAAATCTGCATACAATCTGGCAGAAAAAGGTTGTCCATCAAATTTTTCAAAATCTCTCTTTGATCGTTTTGTTCCTGTAAGTCCATGTTCCTTTCTTGGACCACGATCCTGGGCGCTATAGTACAAATCTGGTTCAATTAGAATTACCCTCTGGGCTCCATTATCCTTTGCTGCTCGTGCTATTAAGAAATTACGCATACCCAAACCATTCCTGGAATGAATACCCTGGTTTGTACTTACAAGAATAACAGTTTTCCCTTTTAAATTATCACCAACAGTATCACTATTCCTTCCTGTTGTTATAAATCTGGGACAAAATTCTGTATTCAAAAAGCTCTTTAAAGAGATGAGATCCTGATAATCATCATTCTGACCCATAAAGTGAGCAATATCTTCAGCTACAGGGTTATCTGCAACACTTCCGACAACTACAATATTTTCCATAGTTACATCTTACTCTTCAAAAGAGAATATTAAAAGGAAAATTTTAATCATAATGAAGTATGGAACAAGTTAGATCCTGCAATACTAACCATAGTATTGAATTTTTTTAACAAAACGTATATTGTTGGTGGCTATGAAAACAGGTAATCCAGACAATCCCCTCATTATACAGAGCGATAGCACACTGCTCTTAGATGTACATAATAATAATTTTCCAGCGGCCAGGAATGATATTGCACCATTTTCTGAATTAGAAAAATCACCTGAGCATATTCACACATACAGAATATCTCCATTATCATTGTGGAATGCAGCATCAGCAGGACTCGAAGCTGATCATATAGTAGAAATACTTGAAAAATGGAGCAGATTTGATATTCCAGATAATATTATATTCAGTATTAAAGATATTATTTCAAGATTTGGCAAACTGATACTAAAAGAGACGGATGATAAAAATAAACTAATTTTAGTAATAAGTGATAAAATGATTCTGGCAGAATTATCATCCATTGAAAAACTAAAAAAATATTTATTCCCTATAAAAGAAGGATTTGTAATAAAACTGGTAGACCGGGGGTCTGTTAAGCTTGAGCTGATAAAACTTGGTTATCCTGTAAAAGATGAAGCCCCACTTATAGATGGAGATCCTCTTGATATAAAAATGAGAGAAACAACCAAAAGTGGTTTTGGATTGATGATAAGAGATTATCAGATAGAGTCTGCAGAAACCTTTTGTGGGGATGGTAATGCCGGTAGTGGATTTGGAGTAGTAGTACTTCCCTGTGGAGCAGGAAAAACTGTTGTAGGAATGAAAGTTATGGATATTTTAAAAACAAATACACTTATCCTTACAACAAACGTAGCTGCTGTACATCAATGGATAGAAGAATTAAAAGACAAGACTCATATTGCAGAAGAAGATATTGGTGAATATACAGGTGATAGAAAAGTTATAAAACCTGTTACAGTTGCAACTTATCAAATTTTGACATGGAGACCGGATAGTGAAAGTGATTTCCCCCATTTTTCCATTTTTAGAAAAAAAAATTGGGGATTAATTATTTATGATGAAGTTCATTTACTTCCTGCACCGGTTTTTAGGGTAACTGCAGAAATTCAATCTATGAGAAGATTAGGGTTAACAGCAACCCTGGTAAGAGAAGATGGAAGACAGGAAGATGTTTTTTCACTGGTTGGACCAAAAAGATATGACGTCCCCTGGAAAGAATTGGAATCAAAGGGGTGGATAGCGGAAGCAAATTGCTATGAAATACGAATGGATCTTCCGGAAGATTTGAAAATAGAATATGCTGTTGCAGAAAAAAGGAAAAAATTTCGTATTGCCAGTGAGAATTATTCAAAAATAGGAATAGTAAAACAACTGATAAAAAATCATAGAGAAGATTCTATACTTGTTATAGGACAGTATATTGAGCAATTAAAAAAACTGGCAAAGGTACTTTCAGCTCCACTTATTACAGGGAAAACACCAAACCCTGAAAGAGAACGTATATACAATGCATTCAGAAAAGGGGAAGCAAGAGTAATTGTTGTCTCAAAAGTTGCAAATTTTGCTATTGATCTACCCGATGCATCTGTAGCTATTCAGGTCTCAGGAACTTTTGGTTCCAGACAGGAAGAGGCTCAGCGTTTAGGCCGTGTCCTCCGTCCTAAAGAGAGAAATTCCTACTTTTATTCCCTTGTTTCAAGGCATACCACCGAAGAAGAATTTGCATTAAACAGACAGAAATTTCTTACTGAACAGGGTTATAAATATCATATTGAGATGTGGGATTAGGTTACTTCATTGTTAAACTGAATACTCCATCCCAATCTTCAGCAGGAGGTTTATTCATATTATCTTTGCATCGCTGAATATATTTTTTCGAAGGCCCATCAGCTGGAATAATCTTTAGCACTTTCATAAAATATTTTTGTGCTCTTACCCATTCTCTTTCTTCAAAAGCTAACAGACCCGTTTGAAAGATATCAAGAGCTTCCAAAGTTTTATCATCCGTTAGACTTTTCTCTTCTACAAGCTCATAAAGACGAACAGGTGTATTTATTCCAACAACCCGGACACGGTCCAGTTGTCTGGCAGTAATATTGGAAGCTCCTGTTTTATAAGTTTCTTCGCTAACAAGGATTCCAGTTCCATACTGTTTATTCACACCTTCCAAACGTGCAGCAAGATTTACGGCATTACCCATAATTGTATAATCCATTTTCTTAGGAGTTCCCATATTTCCAACAACCATATCTCCTGTGTTTATACCAATCCTGGTAAATAGAGGAACAGGGCTCATTTGCTCCTTTAAAAAATATTCGTTGAGTTTTTTCTCCACCCCCCTCATTCGAACTGCAGAAAGACAGGCATTTTCAGCATGTTCTTCATATTCAACAGGGGCTCCAAAAAAAGCAATAATAGCATCTCCCTCATATTTATCTATAGTACCCCGAAGATCAAGGATAGTATTACTCATCTCTGTTAAATAAGAGTTAAGAAGTTTAACCAAATCTGATGGATCAAGAGTTTCCGAAATTGTTGAAAAACCCTGAACATCCGTAAAAATTGCAGTCAGCCTCTTTTTCTCTCCACCCAAATTAAGTTTATCTGGATTGGAGACCAGTTGACTGATAACATCCGGTGACAGGTAATGTGAAAAAGCGTTTCGAATAAAACTCTTCTCTTTTTCCAGTAAAAAGAAATTAACAACAAAAATTAAAATACTGGTAAAAAAAACAGACAGTACCGGAGCAAGCAGATTCAAATAAATTCCTGTTCCAAGAAAAAAGCCCCCTCCAGTAAATAGAACAAGCAGAGTAAAAATAAATCCTCCACCTACAGCAAAAATTGGTTTTAATTTCCTTAAAATTACCATAACAAGGAAGGACAACAAAAGTGCTAGAATAGAAGAGTACCACCATGGACGATCATCTAAAAACTCTCCGGAATAAATTGTATTTAAAACGGAAGCATGAATACCAACATTCATATACTCCTCTTCAAAGGGATTTACGCCAATATCAGTAGTAGATGTTCCTGTCTGTCCAATAATACAGAAGGATCCATTTAATTCTGAAAAAATTCTTTCTCTGGAATCCATTAACCCGGAATACACATCTTTCAAAGCAGCAAAAACACCCGGAACCTCGGATTTAATCTGGATATAATCGTTTTTAATATCTTCTGAAACCTCTGGCGATTGAATAACAGCCTCAATGTCAGCAAGCAATGCATTCATGGAATTACTTTTAAGAAAATTCCCAACTTCAGTAAAAAAATAATCCCGAATTTCTTTATAATCCTCTATTGCTAATAGGTCTCCCTCTGCAAGAACATCATTTTTAATATCTTCCGCATACTGGTAGGTTTCAAGTAAATCACTATCACTCTGAAAATAGGACAGGTAGCCTGCATCATTTATATTACGAAGATTTTCTAAAAGCCTGTTTTCAAGTTCTTTATTTAAAACTAATTCGTAATAACTTAAATGTCTAAAACTCTCAATGTAATTTTTCTTTGGCCAGTTTATAAGCATTCTGCCGTCAACGGTCAAAGGAATATTTATATCTGCTGCATCTTTCCCAGATAAAACGGCATCTTTTAAAATAATTTTATTCTTATATACTTCTACATCAGGGTCTCCAAGGAGGCTTAACAGAGGAGCAAAAACAAGCTGGGGAAAGTATAAATCTTCAAATTTTTCAATAAGATCGACCCTTCGCATAACTCCATCACCATCAACATTAACATTAGGAAATCCCGCACCGGCTGCATTCTTCAAAATAGGAATAATTACAGGGCGAATATCATTTGCAGAATATACTGAACCGTCAATATCCTCAATGTTATCCAGAGCAATGTTTTCAAATGCATATTTTTTATGTTCTTCTGTAATAGTACCCTCTTTATAAGGGAGCATATTTATTGTAAAAAAAGTATTTCCAAAAAATCTTGCTGCATTTCCAAGGTATTTATCATTATCCTGTGCAATATCTGCTACTTTTGACAGTAGAATATCTTTTGAATCTTCATTTAGTAATTGCAAATCTGAAATATAATCTGATGCATCTTCTATGCTGATGAAACCTGCTTCTATAGCTGTGAAAAGATCGGAAGTGTTCTGTTCAATATTAAGGAACTCATTGGCAAAAGAATTTGGTATTTCCTCTTTTAGCATCCTGGCATTTACACCTAAAGGGCTGGCTTCAGTATATTCAATATCAAATAAAGCATACTCTGCTCCAAGCTCCTTCATAAGAATAAGCCCATCTGCCACAATATCCCTGCTCCAGGGCCATACACCAACCTGGGCAATTGAGGGATCATCAATATCTATAAGTACTATAGATTTATCTTCAGAAACTGCTGGTTTTATATGAAGAAGAATATCAAATAGCAGTTTTTCTCCGGCATTAAAAAAACTAAATAAACTTAATACTGAAAAAAATAGAGCAACTATAACCGGAATAATAATAATTAATCCTGATTTTGTTTTCATTTGTCCCTCACTGTTAACTTTTAAAAACTATTTTAGAAAATATTACCATTTTCACCCAAATAAGGTGTATAGTTATAATTATAACATGAAATGAGGTAAAAAACGTATGAAAATAAACAAACTCATTCTATTTAGTATTCTAATTATGTATCTTCCCCTTTTTATTTATTCACAATCTAATACAGTAATAGATCAACTGCTGGCAGATAAGGAAGCTAAATGGGGACAAACTGCATATTTAGTGCTTACAGCAGCAGAACTGCTGGATGAAAATGTTGAGATAGAAATTGCATTGAAAACCCTTGTTCAGCAGAACTGGAAGATTAATATTGATAAACAGGATAATAAAATATCTCTGAGAGAATACTCATTTTTATTAATGAAAGCTTTTAATATAAAAGGCGGACTCATGTATGGAATATTTCCAGGACCCAGGTATGCAGCAAGAGAACTTGGCTATCTTGGATTTCTAAATAATAATAAAGATCCTTATCGAAAAATCTCAGGAGAAGAGGTATTACGAATTCTGGGACGTGTACTGGAATGGAAGGAGATAAATAATTGAAATACTTTAACACTCTTTTAATAGTTTTCTTTATTAGCACATCCCTCTTTAGTCTTGATTGGGGAGGAAATCTGGAAGATTCGAGTATCGCCTACATTTCTGATAGTACTAATATTTATCATGATGATACCCTTTCTCTTTGGTTAGCAACAGATCTTTGGGATAATGCAGATGTTTTTGTCCGTGGAAGTTACACTTATACAACTGATAAACTATGGTTCTTTGATCTGGACCGTCTTGAATTAAACATTGATGAATCTCCATCTATCAATGTTTCTTTAGGCAGACTGGCTGTTTCTGACTTATCCGGTATTTTATTTAATCAGAAACTTGATGGTATTTCACTAATTCTTAACTCTTACGATTCCATTATTTCTGCAACTGCCGGATATACTGGATCTCTTTTTAAAGAATCTTCAAATATAACAATGTCGATAGCAGATAAAAGCGATATGAGTGACGATAGTGTACTATTTGCCTCTCCAAGAATAATTACAGGAATTAATATGCTGTTCCCTGAATCATTTAAAAATCAGGATATTAAAATTTCATTCTGGCAGGAAAAGGATTTGCGTAAAAGCAACCTAATGAGTGAAGGTCCTTCAGCTCCTACAGGTCTTGGGGGGAATATTGATATTCTATATTTTGGAATAGGCTCCAGTGGGAAAATTATACCGTCTTTGTTCTATGATACCTTTTCATATTTAGGTATGGGAAAGACACTCTCGTATATTAGTTCATCTTACACTTATAAAAATATACTTTCCTATCTTGGTTATGCAGGGTTACGATACTATATTCCGGAAGCTTTAAATTCACAAATATCGTTCAAATTTCTTTATACCTCAGGTGACAGTGACCATAATTCCAGTTTTCTTGAGGGTAATACAAGTGGTCAATCAACCCTCTTTATTCCTATATCTAAAACATCTGTTGCCTTAATTTTTTCTCCATCTTTGGGAAATATATTTTTTACTCAACTAGGCTATTCTTTTAAGCCTTTTTTTAAGAGCCAAAGCTCTTTACTTAAAAAAATTCAGTTGGAATTAATGGATATAAACTTTTTTAGATCTACAACAGGACAGATATCTGAAAGTGGAATAAACCCTGCATCAAACTCTCTCTACCTTGGGACAGAGATAGATGGAACGGTAAATTTTAGACCATATTCTGATTTGGGAGTATCTTTTTCTACTGGAATTTTTATTCCAAGTAGTGGAGGTGTTAATGCTTTTCAGAATTCAAAAGATATAGAATTATTATTACGACTGGGACTATCTTTTAGTTTTTAAAGGAGAATATTACGAAATGAAAAAATATATAATTATGGGGATCCTGCTGGTACTGGCAACATGCCTGTTTTCAGCAAATATAACAGCAGTTATAAAGGATGTATCCGGAAAAGTCGAAGTAATGACACCTGGCGGCAACTGGCAAAAAGCAACAGAAGGAATGGAAATAAAAACAGGTTACTTTATTTCCACAGGATTCAGATCTGAAGCTGTACTTACATTGGGCTCTTCCCAGGTTGTTGTAAAACAATTGACACGTATGAAACTTGAAGAACTGGTAGAAAAAGAAGGAACTGTAAGTACAAGTCTTAATTTACGCGTTGGAAAAATTAAAGCAGAGGTAAGAACAACGGCAGGTTTACGCCAAAATTTCAGACTGACAAGTCCTGTATCAACAGCTGCTGTCAGGGGCACAAGTTTTGAGTATGACGGGCTGAATCTAACAGTTACAGAAGGAACTGTATTTTTTTCAAACAGGCTGGGACAGGGACGGTCTATTGGTAAAGGAGAAAAAAGTAAAATTTTTGGTGCAGGTCTACCCAGAAGCAGTGAAGAAATGAATATTCTTCTGGCAAACATTGATCCATCAACATTAACAATACTAAAGGACCTTGATTTAACCACAATTTTGGATGAACTAAATAATCTTACAAACGTAAGCATAATATTAAACTGGGGGAACTAATGAAAAATCGTAATATTTTAATTGCTCTAACAGCTTTTATTTTAATTGCTGGTTTCGTTGGGTGCAACTTTACCACTTCCAACACAAAAATTATTACCCCTGAAATACGTGCCCTTGGATTACCCAGTTCATCAATAGTAGGATCGATCACTCTTACAGTAAGCGGCCCGGATATGGATACCATTGAAGTAAACTATCAGACTATACCCAGTGTAATAAACCTGGCTATACCTGAAGGCACTGACAGAAAATTTGAGTTAACAGTGGGATTAAGCCCTTCTTATATAGCATTGCCAACAACTGTTGCAACTTCATACAAAGGAACAGCCACAGCAGATATAACATCAGACAGTGCAATTGTAACTTTGAATATGGGTGTGGGGAGTACGAAACTTGTTGTGCCTGACTATCAGAACAACCGTTTACTTCAGTTTGAGAATATAGATGATACATCAGGGACACTCCTTGATATAACAACGCTAGGACCTATATTGGCAGGAAATGGTTTCTTTACAAATACATTAGCACCTTATGATGTTGATTTTGACAATGAAGGGAAAATATATATTGCAAATTATGATGGAAGTACAGACAATGGTCGTGTTTTACGTATTGATAATATTAGCGGTTTAAATGCATATGCGTATACAGACAGATTAT
>JAOZPU010000004.1:0-34174 GCA_029932585.1 Spirochaetia bacterium
AACCCAGGAAGATGTCTGATAGAATTCTGGCAATTCCCTGGAATCAGTTTTAAAAAAAATATTTTGTGATAATAAATTTATTCCACAATACAGGGTTTTAACCCCCATATCTCCTTTGCATATTCGGCAATTGTCCTGTCTGAGGAAAATTTTCCCGAAGAAGCAATGTTTATAATAGCCTTTCTATTCCATTCCTCTCTATTTGCATACATAGCCTCAGCTTTCTGATGTGCATCGTCATAGGATCTAAGATCTGCCAGATGCATATATTTATCACCCTCATCAAACAGCATTCGTTTGATTGGGTCAAAAATACCAGGTTCTGAAAAGCTAAAATAATCGTTAAAAATCAGATCAAGAGCATCTTTTATCTCTTTATCTTCTTTGTAATAACTAGCAGGATTGTATTTGGGTTTCAACTGTGAAACTTCATCTGCATTTAAACCAAAAATAAACTCGTTTTCTATACCTGCTTCCTCTACAATTTCTACATTGGCGCCATCCATTGTTCCAATGGTAATAGCTCCATTACACATAAACTTCATATTCCCTGTTCCCGAAGCTTCTGTTCCAGCAGTAGAAATTTGTTCCGATAGATCTGTGGCAGGAATTATTTTTTCAGCCAGAGAAACTTTGTAATCTGCTAAAAAGTAGACTTCAAGCTTTCCCTTAATAAGTTCATCATTGTTAATAACATCAGAGACATTATTAATTAGTTTAATAATAAGTTTAGCCATATCGTATCCAGGGGCAGACTTCCCTGCAAATATTGAAATCCGGGGGAAAAAATCGTCAGAATTACCTCTTCGTATCCTGTTGTAGAGCATTATTATCTGCATAACATTTAACAGTTGTCTTTTATATTCATGCATTCTTTTAATTTGGACATTGTAAAATGCTTCGGGATTTAGTTTTACCCCATATTTTTTCTTTACACATTGAGAGAGACGTTGTTTTGCAAGAACTTTAGTTTCCTGAAATTTTGTCCGGAAATTTTTATCATCGGCCCAGATCTCAAGCTTTCTAAGCTGAGCAAAATCTGTTATCCATCCATCTCCAATTGTTTCTGTTATCAAAGCTGCAAGTGAAGGGTTTGCATGAAGCAGCCATCTCCTTTGGGTTATTCCATTTGTTTTATTGTTAAATCGACCTGGAAACATCTTTGCAAAAGATGGTACAAGTCTGCTTTTAAGAAGTTCTGTATGTAAAGCTGCAACTCCATTGGTTGAATGGGAGCCTGTAATACATAAATTAGCCATTCTAATCTGTTTTGGGTTTCCCTCTTCTACAATGCTTATCTCTTTTATTTTATCCATATCATCAGGAAAAAAAGTAACAGCTTTGTTTAAAAACCTGCGGTTTATCTCAAATATAATCTGCAGATGTCGCGGAAGAAGTTTATTAAGCATTGGTTCGGGCCATTTTTCAAGAGCTTCAGGCATTAAAGTATGATTTGTATAGCCCATTACAGAAACTGTAATATTCCAGGCTTTATCCCAGGACAGATTTTCTTCATCGACAAGAAGTCTCATTAGCTCTGGTATTGCAATTGAAGGATGCGTATCGTTTAACTGTATAGCAGCAAAATCAGGGAAATTTTTCCAGGACTCTCCTGATTTTCTAAAACGTCGTAAAATATCGTTTAAAGAGCAAGCTACAAAAAAGTACTGCTGTTTAAGGCGTAATTCTTTTCCAAGATATAGTGTGTCATTGGGATAAAGTACTTTTGTAAGATTTTCAGCCTGTACTTTTGCACTGACTGCTTCCACATAATCACCATCATTAAAATCCTGGAAGTCAAATTCTTCAGCTGCTCTAGCGCTCCACAGCCTTAGGGTATTTATGGTTTTCCCACCATACCCGGCTATGGGCATATCATATGCGACCCCAATTACATCATTTGTATCTACCCACCGGTAAATAGTTTTCCCTTTTTCATTAAAAGGTTCTACTCTACCGCCAAACGAAACCTTTACAGTTACATCAGGACGTTCAATTTCCCATGGATTACCGTTTCTTAACCAGTCATCCGGCTGTTCCGTCTGATATCCATTATCAATTTTCTGCTTAAAAATACCGTAATCATATCTTATTCCATAACCAAAAGATGGAAGATTCATAGTTGCCATGGAATCAAGAAAACATGCGGCAAGTCTTCCAAGGCCTCCATTCCCTAAACCTGCATCAGCTTCCTGATCCTCCAGATCTTCCAGATTGTACCCTAGCTCTTTTAATGATTCTGCAACATTATCTTCAAGCTGCATATTAATAATATTATTTCCCATGGCTCTTCCCATAAGGAATTCCAAAGACAGGTAATAGGCTCGCTTTGTATTCTTATTATGATGGGTCTGCTGGGTTTTTATCCACTGGTTTATAAGTCTGTCTCTTATAGTATACGATAATGCCATAAAGCGATCATGGTTTGTTGTTGTGTACTCGTCTACTCCAAGAGTATACTTTAGATGCTCGAGGAATCCCTGTTTAATAGATTCAGAACTTTTACCACTTCTACTGTTCTCTATTGTATTATTCAAAAAACACTCCCGTATGTGTAGTTTACAGGTATAGATTATGATTATATTTTTAATTTACTCAAGTAGAAAAGCTTTTTAAGATGTTAGTGATATAAGTTTATTTGCTTTTGTATATTCCATTACCGGAACTTCCTGCATAAATTGTCGATGGATCCAAAGGATCAATAGCTAAAGAATTAAAATACAGAACCCCTAAGCCATTATTAATAGGTTTCCAGCTCTCTCCTGAATTTATACTCCTGTATATTCCTCTCCCACTTGAAATATCATGATAGGGTGCATCGGTTGTTGCTGCATATAGAATATTACTGTTAACAGGATCAATAGCTAAGGAGGAAATTTCTAAATTATCTTCCTCTCCAAATCCTTTATTTAATCTTTCCCAGGAGCTGCCTCCATTGTTGCTTTTGTATACACCACCATAAAAATATTCTTTTAATGTATGGTCGTAGTCACTAAATACAGCGGTATAAATAATTTGAGAATTTTCATTGGGAATTACAATATCCCACACGCTTATTTGCGGAATATTTCTATCGATTCTATACCATGTATCTCCGGCGTTAGTTGATTTAAACAATCCTCCCTGAATTGTTTTTGAGTTTTCTCCATTCTCAATTATCTTTGCTTCAAGACCAGCATATAGTATGTTGGAGTTGTTAGGATCTATGAGGATTTTCATTACCTGAAGATTTTTATTAACTCCCAGACCCCTGTTTACAGGAATCCAGTGGTCTCCTCCGTCAATAGTTTTATAAATCCCGTTATTATAGCTAGCGGCATATAAAATTCTTGATTCTGAGGGGCTGTTTTTATCCAGCGCAATCGACCATATCTGAGCATCAGGTATTCCGTTATTTAGAGCTACCCATGTTTCTCCGTAATCGTCGCTTCTGTATACTTCTCCTGAGTTTTCTTCCCACCATCCGCAGGATGCATATATTATATTTGGACTGTCCGGATCCACTATAATATCAAAGGTATTATCTTTATATCTCATTCCATGATCTGTTTTTTTAAAAGATTTTCCTCCGTCAATACTTTTTAAAAATCCAATATCCCAATAACCTGCGTACACATTATTGGAATTAGTGGGGTCGACAGAAATGGTTTCCACACAGGTTGTTTCAAATCCTTCTCCTTTCCAATAACCATTTTTATCTGATTTTGTGTATAATTGCTTCCATGTTACTCCACTGTTCTCTGTTTCAAAGAGATGCATAGATGTTCCGAAAAGAATCCTGTTGGAACTTACAGGATCAATAGTCATAGCCATTGGAGATACACCGGTATCAGGAATCCATCCTAAATCCATATTTTTGTCATTTGTATCAGCCCTGGTTATCCAGTCCCATGAATCACCGCCATTGGTGGTTTTGTAAACTCCAGGATCCGGTGTCCATGGCATGTTCCCTGTATAAAGAACTTCAGGGTTGTGTTTGTCTATAACGAGTGTTGTGTAGTTACAAGTAAAGCCGCTTTCTTTTCCCATATTTTTTGGGAGGCCATTGTTTATAGATTTCCAGGAATCTCCACCATTGATACTTTTGTAGACACCGCCTTTCCAGTGCCAACTTCCAGGGTTAGCCCATAAAGTAACATAAACAGTATCTGTATTTACCGGATCAACAACAATATTCATTGCTTTTAATTTTGGTAATCCTGATTTTTTCTGTTTCCATGTTTTTCCGGCATCTGTACTTTTATAAACCCCTTTGTCTGTAGCTGCATAGATGTTTTTGGAGTTTTTCGAATCTATATCCATGGAGTAGATCATTGCTTCGGGATTAATTCCTGTTTTACGAATTAATGTCCATGTTTCTCCTCTGTCTATACTCTTATAGATAGATCCCTTTATTTCTACTGAGTCCCAGTGATAACGGTCAAAGTCATATCCTTTTTTATGAACTCCTATACCAGCATAGAGAATGTTATTATTTTTAGGGTCTACAACTATATCGTTAATTGGTGCACTAAATGAATATTCTTCTGTATCAGGGAACCCTGAACGTTTGGCAGTCCAGGTATCTCCTCCGTTGGTTGACTTGTAAATACCACCTCTGGTTGCCAGGTAGAGAATGTCGGGATTTACAGGGTCGTAAGTAATATCCTGAACGAAATAGATAGATAAACCATTGTTTTTTATTGTCCAGCTTTTGCCATTATCACTACTTTTATATACCCCTCCTACATCACATCCAACATAAAGAGTATGAAGTGGATCATTTATAACTGTGATTGCAGATATCCATCCCCCTCCTCCGGGGCCTATAGGATTCCATTCTACCTGAGAGTATAGGTTGTAACAAAAAATATTAAACAGTGATAAAAAAACTATCAGCTTGAAAGGTTTCACTTGAGCTCCTATTACTAATATTCTGTTTTATTATCTGCTACTTTCCGTGATCATTCAATAAAAGCATCTTACATGTTGACAAAAAACCTTAACTTTGCTATTTTTGGCAAACTTTATCAGTGCCCTTGTAGCTCAGTCGGTAGAGCACCTCCATGGTAAGGAGGGGGTAATCGGTTCAAATCCGATCGAGGGCTATGAAATAGAAGTCTGACACTATAAAACGTAGTATTTTTGGGTCAGTTGTGTTGACATTTAGAGTCTCTTTATAATAATCTGTGCCCTAAGGTTCGTGATTTTGGGGTTGTTTTGCTCTTTTATTTATAGGGCTAATAGGGGAATGGACAGTTATGGCAAGTAAAAAGAAAGGAGCAATCGAAAAAATTGCTCTTAAATGTACAGAGTGTAATCGCAGGAATTATACAACAGAAAAGAATAGAAGAAATATGCAGGGAAAGCTGGAGCTTATGAAGTATTGTAAGTGGGATAAAAAGCATACATTGCATAAAGAAAGTAAAATTAAGTAAGACCTTCTCAGGCCAGTAGCTCTAATGGCTAGAGCGCCGGTCTCCAAAACCGGATGTTGTAGGTTCGAGTCCTACCTGGCCTGCGATTTTATTTTATGACGACTAAGGATATTTGTTTATGAAAAAAATTATACAGTTCTTCAAAGATAGTTATGCGGAGCTTAAGCGAGTTGTATGGCCCAGCAGAGAGAATGTGGCTGCATCTACTAAGGTAGTTATAGTTTCTACTTTGATTTTTGCTGTTATTCTTGGTTTTGTGGATTTTCTTCTACTTAAAGGGATGGATATCCTTTTTTAGTTATCCGTCTTTTTGTAGAGTAAGTTAGATCAGGTGGGGGAAAAATGGCTAAGGGTTGGTATGTGCTACATGTTTACTCAGGTTATGAAAATAAAATAGAAAAATTTATTAGAATAATGATGGAGAAATCTCCTTTTATAGAGACTGTCTTTGATATTAAGGTTCCTTCAGAGGAAGTTGCTGAAGTAAGAGATGGTAAAAAGAGAATTGTAACAAAGAAATTTCTTCCTGGTTATATTCTTATTGAAATGGATCTTCCTGAACGTGGTTGGAAGGAAGTTTGTTCCGGTATAAAAACAATACAGGGTGTTACTGGTTTTGTTGGTGTAATGGGTGGAGCTAAACCTCAGCCTATATCTGCAGAAGAGGCCAGATCGATTCTGCAGAAGACAGGACAAATTAAATCAGATAAGAATATTAAAGTAGCTCAGGTATTTTCAGAGGGTGACAGCGTTAGAATTATTGAAGGTCCCTTTGATACTTTTACCGGAACTATAGAAGATGTGAATGGAGAAAAAGGAAAACTTCGGGTTGTTGTGGGTATTTTTGGCCGTGCAACACCTGTTGAGGTTGATTTTCTTCAGGTTGAAAAGATATAGCAAATTTACCTTTGTAGAAACGTAGCACGCTGCGTATTTGCGAATGTTCTAATATCTTCCGTTGGGAGATTGATGGGAGTCTGGTGTAATAGTCAGACGTGATTACCACAAACTGCAGTAGTCGTAGAAGTAAGGTTTTTCTTATTTATACCGTTGCTGCATATCGGAGAAGTAAAATGGCAAAAAAGAAGGTTACTGCACTTATAAAGCTGCAGGTTCCTGCTCAGAAAGCTACCCCGGCTCCGCCGGTAGGTCCAGCTCTGGGTCCTCATGGAGTTAGTGCTCCGCAATTTGTTCAACAGTTTAATGAGAGATCAAAGAATGTTGAAGCAGGTATGACTGTGCCTGTTGTAATAACGGTTTATTCAGATAAATCATTCACCTTTATAACAAAAACACCACCTGCAGCAGTTCTTATTAAGAAAGCCTGTGGTATTGATAGTGGATCAGCTGAACCTCATAAGGTTAAGGTTGCAACTATTACAAAGGCAAAGTTGAAAGAAATTGCAGAAATAAAGATGCAGGATCTTAATGCAAATGATATTGATGCCGCAATGAAAATTATTGCTGGAACAGCTCGTAGTATGGGCGTTGAGGTGGGTGCTTAGTATGAATCATGGAAAAAAATATACCGAAGCTCTTGGTAAGTATAATAAGCAGGATTCTTTTCCTATTGAAAAGGCTCTTGATGTTGTTAAGGAAGTTGCTTTTGCTAAATTTGATGAAACGGTGGAATTATCCGTTAACTTAAATCTTAAAAAAAGCCAGTCAGTACGTGATACTCTGGTTCTTCCTTTTCAGTTTTCTGCAGAGAAAAAGGTTCTTGTTTTTGCAAAAGGTGAAAAAGCTGATGAAGCCAAAGAGGCTGGAGCAACATACGTTGGTGATGTTGATCTGGTAGCGAAGATTAAAGGTGGATGGCTTGATTTTGATGTAGCTGTAGCAACTCCGGATATGATGAAGGATGTTGGTAAATTGGGACCTATTTTGGGTAGACGCGGTTTAATGCCTAATCCAAAAACTCAAACGGTTACTTTTGATGTTAAAGGCGCATTGGCTGAACTTAAAAAAGGTCGTGTAGAATACAGGTCTGATAAAACTGGTGTGGTTCATTTTTCTGTTGGAAAAGTATCTATGGATGCTGCTCAGATGAAAAGCAATGCTATGCTCGTAATTGAAGATATAGTAAAGAAGAAACCGAGTGATACGAAGGGTGATTTTATTAAAACTATTGCTCTTTCTTCAACAATGGGTCCTGGTGTTAGGGTAGACTTGAAATCCCTTGATCAGGCCGGAGCATAGGGAGAAGATTATGTCAGATTATCAGGTAAAAATACAGGACTACAAGGTAAAGGCTATTGAAGATGTTAAAGGTGATCTTGAAAAAATCAATGATATAATCTTTACTAATTACCGTGGTCTTAGTGTAGAAAAAATTACAGAACTTAGAGGTAAGTTAAGAGCTCAGGATGCTGTTTTTAAAGTTGTAAAAAACAGATTTACAAAAATTGCTCTACGGCAGCTTGACAGACCGGAAGTTGGAGAGAATCTTGTTGGCCCTACAGCAGTTGCTCTTGTTTCGAATGAAGCAGGTCCGGTTGCTAAAGAGTTGGTGGAGTTTGCAAAAGATGGTGTTCTTATTATCAAGGGTGGAATAATTGACGGCAATGTTTTTAATGCTGATCAAATTGTTGAGTTTAGTAAACTTCCAACAAGGCTTGAGCTTATTTCTAAACTAATGGCTACTATAAATGCACCATTGCAGAATGTTGTTTATGTTCTTAATGCTGTTCCTCAGAAACTTGTAAGAACTCTGCAGGCTGTTGCAGATAAGAAGGGTGAATAGTTAATTTAGTAAAAATACCGATTTTAATATTGGTTAAATAAATATGACAGCGTTAGTCTTCACTGGTAGTATGCTATCGCTGCAAAGAAAATGAGGAGAAGGTAATATGGCTACAAAAGAAGAAATTTTAGATGCAATTGCAAGTATGACAGTTTTAGAGGTTTCTGAATTAATTTCTGCAATGGAAGACAAATTTGGTGTTACAGCCGCTGCTCCAGTAGCAGTAGCAGCAGCCGCCGCAGCAGGTCCTGCTGAAGCAGCTGAAGAACAGACAGAGTTTGATGTTGTTCTTAAAAGTTTTGGTGATGGTAAGAAAATACCTGTTATTAAGGTTGTTCGAGCTATTACAGGTCTTGGTCTTAAAGAAGCTAAAGAGCTTGTTGAAGCAGGAGATAAAGTTATTAAAGAAGCTGTTACAAAAGATGAAGCAGCAGAACTTAAAACTAAACTTGAAGAAGCTGGTGCAGTTGTCGAAGTTAAATAACAACTGTTTTAGTTTAAAAATTATTAGTTGACTCGATTAGCCACCGGAATGAAAAATTTCGGTGGTATTTTGTATAATATTAGAGATTGAATGTTGTTTGATGCTGCAGGTTCTGCAGTAATATACATTTCTTTTTCAGGGAGGGTGGTAATGCTTATAGAGGGCAAAACCATTAAACGGACATATCTTGGTTCTGATTTTGAAGAGACAATGGATCTTCCAAATTTGGTGGACATACAGTTAAAATCTTATGAGAAATTTCTTCAGATGGATAAGCTTGCAGCTGGTGAGGCGCCTGCTTTACAGGGTTTGGAAGAGGTTTTTCAAAGTATCTTTCCAATTGAAAGTCAAAGTGGAGATATGCTGCTTGAATATATTGAATATAAGCTGGATGTTGATAATATAAAATTAACCGAAACAGAGTGCAAGAAGAAGGGGTTGTCCTACGCAGTTCCTATAAAAGCTAAGGTGAATCTTGTGTTTCAGGAAACAGGTGAAATTAGGCAGAAGAATATCTATGTAGGTGATGTTCCGTTGATGACTGAAAGGGGAACCTTTGTAATTAATGGTGCAGAGCGTGTAGTCGTAAGCCAAATTCACAGGTCGCCTGGTGTAATTTTTTCTCATGATAAAGGTATTTATTCGTCAAGAATTATTCCATATAGAGGTTCCTGGCTTGAATTTGAAATTGACCAGAAGAAAGAACTGATTTATGCAAAAATTGATCGTAAAAAAAAGATTCTTGGAACTCTTTTTCTAAGGGCTTTAGGGTATGATACTAGGGAAAAGCTTATTGATCTCTTTTTTCAAATCAAATCTGTGAAGGTTGTAGATAAAAGAGAGAAAAAAGATGAACTTGTAGGAAAGGTGCTTGCAAGAGCAGTTGTTCTGGAAAGTGAAGGTGAAGAAAAGAAGCTGTATAAAGCAGGTGAAAAACTTCATCCTCATGTTGTCGATGAATTGATTCACTCTGGTGTTAAGAAAATTAAAATAATTGATTTTGATCATGAAGATTCACTTCATTCTCAGATAATTATGAATTGTTTTGAAAGAGAAGAAATTAAATTTACTCCTGATGATCCGGATATTGATGAGCCTTCAAGAGAAGATGCTCTTTCTTCAGTATATTCTGTTCTGATGCCTGGTGAACCTATAACTATTGAGAGTGCAGAGAAAGATCTGAACTCGATGTTTTTTACATCCAGAAGATACGATCTTGGTAGAGTAGGGCGTTATAAGCTCAATAAGAAATTTGATTATGATTTAGAAAATAATTCTCATGTTCTTGATAAGATAGATGTTGTAAATACTATGCGTTATCTTATTCAGGTTTATATTGGTGAATCTAATGTTGATGATATTGATCACCTTGGAAATAGAAGAATTCGTTCTGTTGGTGAGCTTCTGGCAAATCAGATGAAAACTGCTTTTACGAGAATGGAAAGAATAGCAAAAGAAAGAATGAGCCTTAAGGAGCTTGATACTATTAAGCCTCAGGATTTAATATCAATTAAACCTGTTGTTGCTGCTGTTAAAGAGTTTTTTGGATCGAGTCAGCTCTCTCAGTTTATGGATCAGGTTAACCCCCTTGCGGAACTTACACATAAAAGACGTTTAAATGCACTTGGACCGGGAGGTCTTTCAAGAGACCGTGCTGGTTTTGAAGTTCGTGATGTTCACTATACTCACTACGGTAGAATGTGTCCTATTGAGACACCTGAAGGACCAAATATTGGTCTTATAGTATCTCTTGCAAATTATACCCGGGTTAATGAGTATGGATTTCTTGAAACCCCATATAGAAAAGTTAAAGATGGAAAGGCCTTAAGGGATGTTGAATATCTTTCTGCAATGGATGAAGAGAAGTATAATATTGCTCAGGCAAATGCAAAACTGGAAGAAGGTGGTAAGTTCGCAGATGATCAGGTTTCTATAAGAAAAGCCGGTGATTACACAACCAGATCTCCAGAAGAGATACAGTATATGGATGTGTCTCCAAAACAGGTTATTTCAGTAGCTACGTCTTTGATTCCCTTTTTAGAGCATGATGATGCAAACAGGGCTCTTATGGGTTCAAATATGCAGCGTCAGGCTGTCCCGTTGGTTTTTCCTGAACCGCCTCGTGTTGGAACCGGAATGGAAGCTAAGGCAGCATACGATTCGGGGGTTCTTGTTAAGGCCCGTAAATCTGGTGTTGTTGAATATGTTACTTCTGAAAAAATTGTAATAAAATCAGATAATCCTGAAGATGAAGGTGCTTTGGATGAATATATCATGCAGAAGTATCAGAGAACTAATCAGGATACATGTTTTAATCAGCAGCCTATTGTAGCCTTGGGGCAAAAAATCGATGCAGGTACAGTTCTTGCAGATGGTCCGGCTACAAAATATGGTGAACTTGCACTTGGTCGTAATGTTCTTGTGGGGTTTGTTCCCTGGAATGGATATAACTATGAGGATGCAATTCTTATCTCAGAAAAGGTAGTAAAAGAGGATATTTATACATCTGTTCATATTAAAGAGTTTACAATTGATGTACGGGAGACCAAGCTTGGCCCTGAGAAACTTACCCGGGATATTCCTAATATTAATGAAAATTCTCTTGATCAGCTTGATGAAGAGGGAATTATTAGAGTTGGAGCAAAAGTAAAATCCGGGTATATTCTTGTTGGAAAGGTTACTCCTAAATCGGAAACTGAGACAACGCCGGAATTTAAGCTTCTCAATTCTATTTTTGGTGAGAAGGCAAAAGAGGTAAGGGATACTTCTCTGAAGATACCTCATGGTACTGAGGGAACTGTTATTGATGTACAGAGACTTAAACGCTCAGAAGGGGATGATTTGTCTCCTGGAGTGGATGAAGTTGTTAAAGTTATTATTGCAACTAAGCGAAAACTTCGTGAGGGCGATAAGATGGCTGGGCGTCATGGTAACAAGGGTGTTGTCGCAAGGGTTTTGCCTGAGGAAGATATGCCTTTTATGGAAGATGGAACTCCTTTGGATATATGTTTGAATCCGCTTGGTGTGCCTTCCCGAATGAATATAGGGCAGCTTTTGGAAACAGAGCTGGGGTTAGCAGCAAGAGGTTTGGATAAATGGTATTCAACACCTGTTTTTCAGTCTGCATCTACCAAGCAGATTGAAAAAGAACTGGAAGCAGCTGGAATACCTCAAACTTCAAAACTTAAATTATGTGATGGAAGAACTGGTGAAGCTTTTGAAAACAAAGTTTTTGTTGGTTATGTTTATATGTTAAAACTTCATCATCTTGTTGATGATAAAATGCATGCAAGATCAACTGGACCTTATTCTTTGGTTACCCAGCAGCCTTTAGGTGGTAAAGCGCAATTTGGTGGTCAGAGATTGGGAGAAATGGAAGTTTGGGCTCTGGAAGCTTATGGTGCTGCAAATACACTGCAGGAACTGCTTACCATTAAATCAGATGATATGGCCGGTAGAGCCAAAATTTATGAAAGTATAGTAAAGGGAGAACCTTCTTCAGCTGCTGGAGTTCCTGAATCATTTAATGTGCTTGTTCAGGAGTTAAGAGGTCTTGCTCTGGATATGTCAATTTATGACTTAAAGGGAAGTAGGGTTCCTTTGACAGAAAGAGATGAAGAATTGATTAATAGACAGGGTTCACAGTTCTAGGGAGTTTTGTGATGAGAGATATACAGGATTTTGATAGTATAATGATAAAGTTGGCTTCGCCTGAACAAATCAGGGCGTGGTCATATGGGGAAGTTAAAAAACCGGAAACCATTAATTACAGGACTCTAAGGCCGGAAAAAGAGGGCCTTTTTTGTGAACGTATCTTTGGTACTACAAAAGAGTGGGAATGTTATTGCGGTAAATTTAAATCCATCAGGTACAAGGGTGTAATTTGTGACCGTTGTGGTGTGGAAGTTACTCATTTTAAGGTTCGTCGTGAAAGAATGGGGCATATTGAACTTGCAGCTCCGGTATCTCATATTTGGTATTATCGTTCTGTACCTTCCAGATTAGGTCTTCTTTTGGACCTTACTATTGCATCCCTTAGATCAATACTATACTACGAAAAATATGTAGTTATTGTTCCTGGAGATACGGATCTTAAGATTATGGATCTTCTCACGGAAGAGGAGTACATGGATGCTAAGGAGAGATATGGGGTAGGGTTTTCTGCAGGTATTGGTGCAGAAGCTGTTCGTACTCTTCTTGAAAATTTGGATCTTGATGCTCTTTCTGCAGAGCTTCGGGAGAAAATGATTACTAAAGGTATTAAAACTGATAAGCGTCTTCTTAAAAGAATTGAGATAGTGGAAAATTTCAGAGATTCTGTTAATAAAGCAGAGTGGATGATACTAGATGTTATACCTGTAATACCACCAGAGCTAAGGCCTATGGTTCAGCTTGATGGTGGAAGATTTGCTACTTCTGACTTAAATGATTTGTACAGAAGGGTTATTAATAGAAATAACAGGCTCAAAAGGCTTATGGCTCTCAATGCTCCTGATATTATTATAAGAAATGAAAAGAGAATGCTTCAGGAGGCAGTAGATGCGCTTTTCGATAATTCGAAGAAGAAAAAAGTAGTTAAGGGTGCTTCTAACAGGCCTCTTAAGTCTTTATCAGATATGCTTAAGGGTAAACAGGGTCGTTTTAGACAGAACCTTTTAGGTAAACGTGTGGACTATTCAGGGCGTTCTGTAATTGTTGTTGGGCCGGAACTTAGGCTTCATCAATGTGGCCTTCCTGCAAAAATGGCTTTGGAATTATATAAACCTTTTATTATGCGTAAGCTTGTAGAAAAAGATGTTGTTTATAATATTAAAAAGGCTAAAACTCTTGTAGAGCAGGAAACCCCGGAAGTTTGGTCTGTTTTAGATTCGGTTGTTAAAGAACATCCGGTTCTGTTAAACAGAGCTCCAACTCTTCATAGATTAGGTATTCAGGCTTTTGAGCCGGTATTGGTTCAGGGCAAGGCTATAAAGCTTCATCCTCTTGTATGTCATGCTTATAATGCTGACTTTGATGGGGACCAGATGGCAATTCATGTGCCTCTTACTCAAGCTGCGCAAATTGAATGCTGGACACTTATGCTTTCATCCAATAATTTATTAAACCCTGCAAATGGAACTCCAATAGTATTTCCTTCACAGGATATGGTTCTTGGTATTAACTATTTAACTAAGATTACTAAGGGAACTCTGGGTACAGGAAAGTATTATAGTTCATTTGAAGAGGTTATTTTAGCCAGAGATTCCGGAGCTTTAGGGTTTGGTTCAAAAATAAAACTTAAACATAATGGAGAGGTTATAGAAACTACTGCCGGGAGAGTTCTTTTTAATGAAGGGATGCCTGAGGAAGTAGCTTTCGTTAATTATGTGTTGGGAGACAAGGAACTCAGGGCGCTTGTAGCTGAAACGTATTCAAAATTTGGACCTCCTGTTGCTGTTAAAATGCTTGATTCAATTAAAGATATTGGATTTAAGTATGCAACTGTATTTGGAGCTACTATTGGGCTTACAGATATTGTTATTCCGGAAAAGAAAAAAGTGATGATTGAAGGTGCCAATGACCAGGTTCGGGAGATCCAGGAGCAGTATATTCAGGGTCATATAACACAGGAAGAACGTTATAATAGGGTTGTTGAAGTTTGGAGTAAGACTAATGAAGATCTTACAAACGAACTTATGGATTTTCTTGAAAAAGATAAGGGTGGATTTAACCCTGTTTTTATGATGGCTGATTCTGGTGCCAGGGGTTCCAGAACCCAGATAAGACAGCTTGCTGGTATGCGTGGACTTATGGCTAAGCCTTCAGGAGATATTATTGAGCTGCCAATTAGATCTAACTTTAAAGAAGGCCTTTCTATAATTGAGTTCTTTATATCGACCAATGGAGCACGAAAAGGACTTGCAGATACTGCTCTTAAAACAGCAGATGCTGGTTATTTAACCAGACGACTTGTTGATATCGCTCAGGATATGGTTGTAAATGATGATGATTGCGGAACTATTAATGGTATTGATATAAGTGCTTTAAAAGATGGAGAGGATGTAGTTGAGTCTTTAAAAGACAGAATTACAGGTAGATTTACTCTCGAAAGGGTTAAGCATCCAATAACGGGTGAAATTGTTATTGATGTAAATGAAGAAATAACTGATGAACTTGCTCGTAAAATAGAAGATATTGGTGTTGAAACTGTACGAATAAGGACTGTACTTACTTGTGAAGCGGAACACGGTGTTTGTCGAATGTGCTATGGCCGAAATCTGGCTACTAATAAAACAGTAGATATTGGAGAGGCTGTTGGTATAATTGCTGCACAATCAATTGGGCAGCCTGGAACACAGTTAACCATGAGAACCTTTCATGTTGGTGGTGCAGCTACTAAGATAAGTGAAGAGAATAAAACTATACTGTCATATTCTGTTCTTATTAAAGAAATAATTGGTAATACAGTAACTCTTGAAAGTGGTGATGTTCTTTTTACAAGAAAAGGGTACTTGACTGTATCAAAAATAATAAGAGAAATTGATCTTGAAAAATCAGCAAAGGTAAAAGTTGTTCATGGTCAGAAAGTTACTGGTGGTGAAGTTCTGGTTAAGCAGAAGAGTGGTGAGGTTAAAGCAGAAGAGATAGGTTTTGTCTACTTAAAAGATGATAAAATTGTTTTAATTGCCCAGGATCAGAAGCTTGATATTAGAAATGGTGCAGAGCTTTTGGTTAAAGAAGGGGATATCGTTCCTGCCAATAATTCTATAACCACATTTGATCCGTTTTCGGAACCTATAATTGCAGAGTTTGATGGAACTGTAAGGTTTGAGGATATGGTTCTTGGTATGACTTTGAAAGAAGAGATTAATATGGATACCGGGAATACAGAGAAAAAGATTAGCGAAGTTTCCTTGGAAACTCTTCAGCCCAGGATAGTCCTTATGGATGAAGATGGGAATGATCTTGCAACCTACTTTTTGCCTGGTTCCTCTTATCTTAGTATTGATGATGGAGATGTTGTTAAAAAGGGTAGGGCTCTTGCTAAGTTGTTGAAAGAATCAGTAAAAACAGCAGATATTACAGGTGGTCTTCCTCGTGTTGGTGAGCTGTTTGAAGCAAGGCGACCAAAGAATGCAGCAGTGCTTGCAAAAATAAGTGGTACTGTGCATTTTAAGGGTATTGTTAAAGGAAAGCGAATAATTCTTATTGAAGATAAGTATGGTCATGAATATAAGCATCAGGTTTTAATAGGAAAACATCTTCTTATTAGAGATGGAGACCTTGTTATGGCTGGTGAAGAGCTTAGTGATGGGAGTGTTGACCCCCATGATATTTTGGATATTCTTGGTGAAAATGCTTTACAGTCATTTCTTGTGAATGAGGTTCAGGAAGTTTATAGACTCCAGGGTGTAAATATTAATGATAAGCACATTGGTTCTATAGTCAGACAGATGATGCGAAAGGTTGAGATTGTTCAGGTAGGGGATACTGGTTTTATATATGGCCAGCAGATAGATAAGTATAAATTCCATACTGAAAACGCAAAGGTTTTAAGAGAGGGGGGAGAGTCTGCAGTTGCAAAACCAATGCTTCTTGGTATAACCAGGGCTTCTCTTAATATAGATTCTTTTATCTCTGCTGCTTCTTTTCAGGAGACAACCAAGGTCTTGACTAATGCAGCAATTGCTGGTAGTACTGACACCCTTCGAGGCCTGAAGGAAAATGTAATAATAGGTCACCTGATTCCTGCAGGAACAGGTATGAAGCGATATCGTAATGTAAAACTTTACGATGAAAATAACGAAGATCTTGATGCCAGTGTTAAAAGTATTCTGGAAGCAAGAAAGCTTGAGAATTTATCTGAATCTGATTCTGACCAGGTTGGCAGCGGTGCTGCTGTTTCCAGTTAGAGTTTGTTAGTAATTTAGATTTTTTTAATAAATTGTTTCCGTTGGTTTACGGAAACGGTGTGAAGAATTGCCAGTTTAATTCTGGCAAAAAACAAAGGGAGGGTATCAGAGAGATGCCAACAATCAATCAGTTAATAAGAAAGGGACGAAAGTCTATTGTTAAGAAGACTAAATCCCCTGCCCTTGATTCATGTCCTCAAAAACGTGGTGTATGCACCCGTGTGATGACAGTAACACCTAAGAAACCGAACTCTGCACTTAGAAAAGTTGCAAGAGTCAGGCTTACTAATGGTATTGAAGTTACTGCATATATCCCAGGGATAGGACATAATCTTCAGGAACACTCAGTTGTTCTTTTGAGGGGTGGACGAATTAAGGATCTTCCGGGTGTAAGGTATCACGTTGTTCGTGGTGCAAAAGATACATTGGGAGTAGATGACAGAAAGACCAGCAGGTCTAAATATGGTGCCAAGAGACCAAAGGCATAAGGGGGGAGTACAATGGCAAGACGAAAAGTTGCACCGGTTAGAGAAGTTCTTCCTGACCCAAGGTTTGGAAGCAAAATAGTTGCGAAATTTATTTCCAGAATGATGCTGGATGGAAAAAAATCAATTAGTACCAGAATGCTTTATGGAGCTATGGATATAATTGAAGCAAAGGGTAATGGTAAGCCTTTGGAAGTATTTATGAAGGCTCTGGACAATGTTAAGCCTTTAGTTGAAGTAAAGTCCAGAAGAGTGGGTGGTTCTACTTATCAGGTTCCTGTGGAAGTTGGTGAAAAAAGAAGAGATGCTCTTTCTATGAGATGGATTATACTTGCTGCAAGATCCAGAAGTGGAAAATCTTTAAGTGATAAGCTTGCTGCAGAGTTGATGGATGCAGCTAACTCAGCTGGTACTGCATTTAAGAAGAAGGAAGATACTCATCGAATGGCAGAAGCTAACAAGGCTTTCTCTCATTACAGATGGTAATTTTATAGTTGAGACGCCCAATTTGGGCGTCTATACGTTATATATGCACAAAATGTTAAACAGGCTCTTTGTCCTATTGACTAAGTTCTTTGATTTGAATACTATGTGCAAACTGTTCAACATTGTTGGGCAGGGCTTACTTAGGCCAAACCAATCGTCCGGAAGATTTTCCAAAATCGAGGGTGATTAGGTGGTTTCAGTTGCTGTAAACTTTTTTGCAGCCATGTCGTTGTTTGTATAGTTCGTATACGGAATAATGACCTCTGGATCCTACTAATCTAGTAAACTCTTTTTAAGACAATTGTGATGTAATTTTGTGTACTTACGGCTTGTGCCGTTGTAGATAGACTTTGCTCGTATAATAATTTATTTGTGTGTATACACAAGGAGGAAATGATGGCTAAAGAGAAGTTTGAAAGAACCAAGCCACATATTAATGTTGGTACTATCGGTCATGTTGACCATGGTAAGACAACTCTAACCGCAGCTATTACTATGCATTGCGCACGTAAGAATGGTGATAAGGTTATGAGTTATGAGGATATTGATAATGCACCGGAAGAAAAAGCTAGAGGTATAACTATCAATACTCGCCACGTTGAGTATCAGACAGAAGGCAGACATTATGCCCATGTAGACTGTCCGGGTCATGCAGATTATATTAAAAATATGATTACTGGTGCGGCGCAGATGGATGGAGCTGTTATTGTTGTTGCTGCTACTGATGGTGCAATGGCACAGACAAAAGAGCATATATTGCTCGCAAGACAGGTTGGTGTTCCTGCAATTATTGTTTTTGTAAATAAGACTGACCAGGTAGATGATCCGGATCTTATTGAGCTTGTAGAAGAAGAGATGAGAGATCTTCTTAGTGAGTTTGATTTCCCTGGAGATGAAATTCCTGTAATTAAGGGTTCTGCATTTCAGGCAATGGAAAATCCTGAAGATGGTGAAAAGACAAAATGTATTGATGAACTTCTTGAAGCTATGGATACTTATTTCCCTATTCCGGATAGAGCTGTTGATCAGCCTTTCCTGATGCCTATTGAGGATATTTTCTCAATTCAGGGACGAGGTACTGTAGTAACTGGTAGAATTGAAAGAGGTGTTATTCATATTGGGGATCCAATGGAGATAGTTGGTATCCGGGAAACAACAACAACAACCTGTACTGGTGTAGAGATGTTTAATAAACTTCTTGATGAAGGTCAGGCTGGTGATAATGTTGGTACACTTCTTAGGGGCGTAGATAAGGATAAGGTTATTAGAGGTCAGGTTCTGGCTAAGCCAAAAACTATCACACCACATTTAAAATTTACTGGAGCAGTTTATGTTTTGAGTAAGGATGAGGGTGGACGACACTCACCGTTCTTTTCAGGTTATAGACCGCAGTTTTATTTTAGAACAACTGATATTACAGGTACAGTTACTCTTCCTGCTGACAAGCAGATGGTAATGCCTGGAGATAATACAGAAATAATTGTTGAACTGATTCACCCGATTGCTATGGACAAAGGTTTAAGATTCGCTATTAGAGAAGGCGGTCGAACTGTAGCTAGTGGTCAGGTCACAGAAATTGAAGAATAGATTTTTTGAAGTCCTGTACTTTGTAGAGTACAGGACTTGTTTTTGGAGGAACAATGGCCAAGGATAGAATCCGTGTAAGGCTAAGAGGTTTTGACATAGAACTTATTGATCAGAGTTCACGGGCAATCGTGCAAACTGTTGTAAAGGCTGGAGCCAAAGTTGCCGGTCCAATTCCTTTACCGACAAGAATTAATAAATATACTGTGCTAAAGTCACCTTTTGTAAATAAGAAATCTCGAGAGCAGTTTGAGATGCGTACACATAAACGGTTAATAGATATTCTGGATCCTACATCTAAGGTAATGGATGCTCTTATGAAGCTTGAGCTTCCCGCTGGTGTTGACGTAGAGATTAAACAGTAATAAATGCTAAGAGTAATTGAGGTATGAGATGTTAGGGCTGATCGGCAGAAAAGTCGGAATGACGCAGGTTTTTGACGAACGGGGAGTATTAACTCCAGTAACAGTCATAAAAATAGAAGAGAACGTTGTAGTCGGCGACAGAAATGAAGAAAAGAATGGCTACAATGCTAAACTGATTGGTGCTTTTGATAAAAAAGCGAAGCACGTAACAAAGCCTTATGGCGGTCAGTTTGGTGATAAAATAAGCCCTAAGGCTGTATTAAAAGAGATGAGAGACTTTGAAGGCGATGTCGCTGTAGGTAGTTCTTTTGGTATTGAGCTTATAAAGGATCTTTCTTTTGTAGATATAGAAGGAACATCAAAAGGAAAGGGTTATCAGGGTGTTATGAAGAGACATGGATTTGGTGGGGGTCGAGCGACTCACGGTTCCAAATTTCATAGAGGTCTCGGAGGTACTGGAATGGCAGCCACACCTTCACGTACATTCAAGGGTACTAAAATGCCTGGTAGAATGGGTGGAGTAAGGTCTTCTGTTCAGAATCTTAGAGTTGTAAAAATCGACGAAGAAAAACAAGTTCTTATGGTGAAAGGCGCAGTGCCAGGCCCTAACAAGGGTATGGTTATCGTCAAGAAAGCTAAGAAGAAGTAGAGGAATATGATGGAAGCAAAAGTCTTTTCGGTTAAAGGCGAAGAGATAAAAAATATTACTCTTAGTGATGATGTTTTTGGAACAGAAGTTAGTGAGGGTTCTATTTATTATGCAATAAATAATGAGCTGGCTAATAGAAGAGTTGGGACTGCAAGTACAAAAACTCGTGGTGAAGTCAGAGGAAGTAATGCAAAACCATGGAGACAGAAGGGCACCGGTCATGCAAGATCCGGTGATAAGAAATCTCCAGTATGGGTAGGTGGAGGTACTATTTTTGGACCTAGACCAAGAGATTATAGTTATAAGATGCCAAGAAAAATGAAGCGTCTTGCGATGAAATCTATTTTATCCTTAAAGGTTGCGCAGGAAAAAGTGAAGGTGGTAGAGGATTTTACTATCGAATCTGGAAAAACAAAAGATTTGACTGGACTTCTTAAAGGCCTTGTTAAAGATGAGTCAACTGTTCTTATCTTGAAAGATGATGACAAGATGTTAAGAAGAGCCGGGAAAAATATACCATGGTTAAAGTTTTTAACCTATAGTAGATTAAGCGCCCATACTTTGTTTTACGGCAAGAATGTGCTTATTCTGGAGACAGCTATTGGAAATCTTAATGATTTCTATGCTGCTGAGTAGAGGGGCTATATATGAGAAATGATCAGATAATTATTGAGCCTGTGCTTACTGAAAAGACAAATAGTATGAGGGAATCGGAAAGTGCGGCAAAATATACTTTCAAGGTGAACCCCAGAGCTAACAAAATTCAGATAATGGAAGCAGTTAAAAGCTTGTTTTCTGTTAAGCCGGTTGACTGTAAGATTATTAATGTAAAAGCTAAACCTCGTCAGTCGCGTACTAAATCTGGTATGAGATCCGGAAGTACAACTCCGTGGAAAAAAGCTATTGTAACTCTGGCAGCAGGGAATAAAATAGACATTATCGAGGGTGCATAGAGTCTTTTATAGATTCTAATTAGGGAGACTTAAGTGGGAATTAAGACATATAAACCAAGGACCCCAAGTCTAAGGTATAGAGCAAGTCTGACATTCGAAGAAATTACCAGAACCAGTAGTGAGAAAGCTCTTACTAGTGGGTTGTCTTTTAAGGCAGGACGTGGTGCTGGTGGTAGGATTAGTGTTAGGCGTCGTGGTGGTGGCCATAAACGAAAGTATAGGGTTATCGATTTTAAAAGAGATAAAATTGGCGTTCCTGGTAAGGTTTCAACTATTGAGTATGATCCGAACAGGTCTGCAAATATTGCTCTTATTAACTATGTAGATGGTGATAAGAGGTATATTCTTGCTCCTAAGGGCTTGTCTGTTGGCAGTTCTGTTATGAGTGGCAAGGATGCTGTCCTGGAGACAGGAAATAATTTACCTTTGGAAAACATTCCTTTAGGTGTAAGAGTTCATAATATTGAACTTCAGCTTGGACGTGGTGGTCAGTTAGTAAGATCAGCAGGAACAGGTGCTTCAATAATGGCTAAAGAAGGTGATTATGTCACTTTGAAATTGCCATCAGGTGAAGCAAGAATGGTATTTGGTAAGTGTTCTGCCACCCTCGGTGAGGTTGGTAATGAAGATCATATGAATGTTAATATCGGTAAAGCCGGTAGATCACGGTGGATGAAAAGAAGACCTAAAGTCAGAGGTGTTGTTATGAATCCTCATGATCATCCTCATGGTGGTGGTGAAGGTAAGACATCAGGTGGTCGTAATCCTGTTACACCTTGGGGTGTTCCAACTAAGGGTTATAAAACACGAAAGAAGAAAAAATCTTCTGGCAAGTTTATTGTTAAGAGACGGAAGTAGGAGTGACAAGTGTCAAGGTCAATTAAAAAGGGTCCGTTTATAGAGAAAAAACTCTACAAAAGAATTGTTGAGGCAACCAAGTCCGGGGATAAGAAGATGCTTAAAACTTATTCACGAACTTCTACAATTATTCCGGAAATGGTTAGTTTTACAATTTCGGTTTATAATGGCAAATCATGGATTCCTGTTTTTATAACAGAAAACCTGGTAGGTCATAAACTTGGAGAATTTGCACCAACCAGGATGTATCGTGGTCATGCATATTCTGATAAGAAAATGAGAAAGAGATAGGTGTAGAGATGGAAGGAAAAAAGGGATACAGCGCAACAGCTAAATTTCTTATGATTTCACCAACTAAGGTTCGGCCTATTGCTGACAATGTTCGGATGAAACCATATACAGAAGCAATAGCAATTTTGGATAGTCTACCTCAAAAAGGATCAGATTTTTTGAAAAAAGCTATTAAATCCGCGGCTTCCAACGCCCTGTCATTGAATAAAAAACTCGATGAAGAGATGTTGTATGTCAGAGAGCTTCAGGTTAATGAAGGTCCCAGGCTTAAGAGAGTATGGGCAAGAGCTCGTGGAAAAAGAGATATTCTGCTAAAAAGAATGTGTCATATTTATGTAGTAATAGATGAAATTGCAGGTATGGGGGAGTAGATGGGTCAAAAAGTTAATCCTATAGGAATGAGACTGGGTATTAATAAGACCTGGAAGTCTAAATGGTATGTTGACCCACGGGAGTATGCCGACACTCTTCATGAAGATTTAAAACTTCGTAAAGAGATGATGGAAGCTCCTGAAACTAAAGGTGCTGAGATTTCTGATATTGAAATTATTAGACAACCTCAAAGAATTACTTTGGTTGTAAAAACCTCAAGACCTGGTATTATTATTGGGGCAAAGGGTTCTAATATTGAAAAAATTGGTGCTCGTCTTCAGAAAACTGCAAAGAAAAAAATTCAGATCAAAATTAAAGAGATTAAACGTCCTGAAGTAGACGCTCAACTAATTGCTTTGGGTGTTGCAAGACAGTTAAAAACAAGAGGTTCTTTTCGTAGAGTTCTTAAAATGGCTGTTGCAAATGCAATGAAAGCAGGTGTTCAGGGAGTAAAGATAAGAATTAGTGGTAGACTCGGTGGTGCTGAAATGGCAAGAGCTGAGTGGAGTAAAGACGGAAGAATCCCTTTGCATACACTTAGAGCCGGAATCGACTATGGATTTGCTGAATCCTTAACTACTTTTGGTTTAATTGGAGTAAAGGTTTGGGTCTATAATGGTGATGTTTATAAAAATGACCGTAAGGATGATGCAGGTTTACTAGTTAAGAAGACAAGAGAACCCGCTCCATCAAGGAGGAAGTAAGTATGCTTAGTCCAAAAAGAACTAAATACAGAAAGCTTCAGAGGGGCAAAAGAGATGGTGTTGCCCAGAAGGGTAACAAAGTATCCTTTGGTGATTACGGCCTTATGGCTCTTGAACCAAGATGGATAACAAACCGTCAGATTGAAGCTGCTCGTGTTGCTATGACAAGAAAAATTAAACGTGGTGGAAAAGTTTGGATAAGGATTTTCCCTCACATGCCTTATACTAAAAAACCTGCAGAAACAAGACAGGGTAAAGGTAAGGGTAATCCTGAAGGCTGGGTTGCTGTTGTAAAAACAGGAGCAGTAATGTTTGAGATGTCAGGAGTAGATAGTATTCTTGCAAAAGAAGCATTAACTCTTGCAGGTGCAAAATTACCTATCAAAACAAAGATAGTAGCAAGAAGGGATCTGGAGTAAATTATGAAAGATTCAATTAATGATTTAACTTATGATGAGTTGTTGACAAAAAAAGAAGATCTGAGTCGTAAATTACTTGATCTTCGAATTAACAAGGTTATGGGGCATGTTGAAAATCCTCTTCAGTTGAGGACAATGCGCAGATCCATTGCCAGGTTGAATACAATTATTCATGAATACGCTCTTAAAATCAGAAAGAACTAAAGTAGAGCAGAGGATAAGAGAGGCTTGGAAATGGATGTAAATAAAAAAACTTATACAGGGCAGGTTGTAAGTGACAAAATGGATAAAACCATTGTTATTGCTGTTACAACAAAAACTCTGCATGGTCTTTACAAGAAGTATGTTAAAAGTACTAAAAAAGTAAAAGCTCATGATGAGAAAAATGATGCTCATGTAGGTGATACCGTTAGAGTAGTTGAGTGTAGGCCTGTCAGTAAAGATAAGCACTGGCGTCTTACAGAAATTGTTGAACGGGCAAAATAGTATAAAAGGAGTTGCGTTATGATACAGATGCAGACATATCTGAATGTAGCAGATAATAGTGGCGCAAAAAGAGTTCAGTGCATAAAAGTTCTTGGCGGTAGCAAGCGAAATATTGCAGGAATTGGTGATATAATTGTTGTTGCGGTAAAAGATGCTATACCAAATGCAGCAATTCGCAAAGGTGAAGTGCAAAAAGCTGTTATAGTTAGAACTAAAAAAGAATACAGAAGACCAGATGGAACATATATTAGATTTGATGATAATGCATGTGTTATTATTGATATTAATAATAATCCAAAAGGTAAGCGTATTTTTGGGCCTGTAGCAAGAGAGTTAAGAGAAACTGGACAAATGAAGATAGTTTCCCTTGCTCCGGAAGTGCTCTAAGGGGTTGTCATGAAAGAGAAAATGAAAACCAGGATAAGAAAAGACGATACCGTTAAGATTTTAACTGGTAAAGAAAAAGGTAAAACCGGACGTGTATTGAAGGTTGACCGGGTTGCTGGCAGAGTTATAGTCCAGGGACTGAATATGGTGAAAAAAGCAACTAAACAAAAAAGTCAGCAGGATAAGGGCGGCATTATAGAAATAGAAGCACCCTTGCATATATCCAATGTTGCAATGACTACTAAATCTGGTCAGGTAACGAAAATTGGATATAAATTTGAGAATGGTAAAAAGGTAAGATTTGCCAGGAAAAATGGAGAAGTGCTCTAATGGAACAATATGTACCTAATGTAAAGAGGCTTTATAAAGAAAAAGTGGCAAAAGAGCTTTTTGAAGAATTTGGATATAAGTCAACCATGGAAATACCAAGAATAGAGAAAGTTTCTATTAATGCTGGTGTAGGTGATGCAATATCCAATAAAAAGTTTCTTGAATCCGCTGTTAAGGAATTGGAACTTATTTCAGGTCAGCATGTTGTTAAAACTAAGGCCCGAAAATCAATCTCTAACTTTAAATTACGTGAAGGACAGGAGATTGGAGCAAAGGTTACTTTAAGAGGTAATCAAATGTGGGAGTTTTTGGACCGTTTGATGAATGTTGCTATAGCCCGTATTAAAGATTTTAGGGGAATAAACCCTAATGCTTTTGATGGACATGGTAATTTTTCAATGGGAGTTACAGAACAAATAATTTTCCCGGAGATTGATTATGATAAAATTGAAAGAATAAGCGGATTGAATGTGGCTATTGTTACAACAGCAAATACAGATCAGGAAGCTAGAGTTCTTTTAAAGAAACTTGGTATGCCTTTTAAGAAGTAGGGAGTTTAATTGTGGCAAAGAAATCTATGATTATAAAAGCCCAGCGGAAACCAAAGTACAGTACACGTGTTGTTAATAGGTGTAGAGTATGTGGTAGACCCAGAGGGTATATGAGAAAATTTCAGATGTGTAGGATTTGTTTCAGGAAATTAGCCAGTAACGGTTTAATTCCCGGCGTAACAAAATCCAGCTGGTAAGGAGAACGAAATGTCAGTATCAGATCCTTTAGCAGATATGCTTACAAAAATTCGTAATGCCAGTAGTGCGCGTTTCGAAAAAGTAGATGTAACTACTTCAAAGTTAAAACTTGAAGTGGTAAAGATACTTAAGAATGAAGGATATATTAAAAACTTTAAGAAGACTACAAAGGATAATATTAATAGTATCAGAATATTTTTAAAATATGATATTGAAGAAAAACCTATTATTCATGGTCTTAAAAAGATTTCTACTCCTGGTAGAAGATTTTATATGGGATATAAAAAGATGCCCAGGATCTATAATGGTCATGGTGTTCTTATAGTTTCAACATCAACAGGTGTTATTACAGGCCGAAAGGCTTCAGAAAAGAAAATCGGTGGTGAACTGATTTGCTCTGTTTGGTAAGGTGAGGTAGATATGTCAAGAATTGGTAAATTACCGGTCCAGATACCACAGGGTGTAAAGGTCGGTGCAGCTGATAATTTAATAACAGTTGAAGGACCCAAAGGGAAATTAACTCAGGATTATAAACCTGAAGTGTCTATTGAAGTGAAAGATGATAAAGTCTTAATTGATGTAACAGTTGAGTCTAAAAAGGCAAATGCCTATCATGGATTGTATAGACAATTGATCAATAATATGGTTACTGGTGTTTCCACTGGTTTTGCAAGATCACTACTTGTAAACGGTGTAGGTTACAGAGCTGAAGTAAAGGGAGATATTCTTTTACTTAATCTTGGTTATTCAACTCAAATTGAATATCATATTAGTAAAGATTTAACCATAACATGTGAAGGTACCAATAAAATTAATGTAGTCGGTATTGATAAACAGAAAGTTGGTCAGGCATGTGCCGAGATAAGATCCCTTCGTCCACCTGAACCTTATAAAGGCAAGGGAATAAAGTACGAAGAAGAGACACTCCGAAGAAAGATCGGAAAATCTGGTATTAAGTAGGTTCGGGTATGAAAAGAGTTGTAGAAAAAGGTAAAAGAAGAATTAGACGGAAAAAACATATTCGTAAGTCCATTTCAGGTACAGCTGTCAGACCTAGAATGACTGTTTTCAGAAGTGCCAGGAACATGTATGTTCAGGTAATTGATGATAATGCGGGTCACACTCTTGTATCTGTCAGCACTCAGGAAGAGTCTTATAAAGATTTGAAGAACAATGTTGAAAATGCAGGAAAGCTTGGTGCCGCAATTGGTGAAAAGCTGAAAGCATTGAAAATTTCCACAGTTGTTTTTGATAGAAATGGATACCTCTATCACGGTATAGTGAAAGGTATTGCTGAAGGTGCCAGAAAATCCGGCATTAAGTTTTAGGGGGAATTGTGGAAAGAGATAAAGAATTTGTTGAAAAGCTAATAAAGCTTAACAGAGTTGCCAAGGTAGTAAAGGGTGGTAGAAGGTTTTCTTTTTCTGCACTTATGGTAGTTGGTGACCGTAACGGCCGTGTTGGTTGGGGTTTTGGAAAGGCTAATGATGTGGCTGAAGCAATCAGGAAAAGTATAGACAAAGCAAAAAAGAATCTTATTACTGTTCCTGTAAAAAACTCTACTGTACCGCATGAAATTATTGGTAATTTTAAAAGTGCAAGTGTGCTTTTGAAACCAGCTTCTCCTGGTACGGGTGTAATTGCAGGTGGTCCTGTAAGGGCTATTATGGAAGCTTGTGGAGTTCATGATATTTTAAGTAAATCCTTGGGTTCTAAAAATACTATGAATATTGTAAAAGCTACTTTTGATGGTTTTGAAAATATTTTTGATGCTAAAAAAATTGCAAAAGACAGGGGCAAAACCCTTGACGAGATGTGGGGTTAATGATGGCTAAGAAAAAAGCTAAAAGAATTCGTATACAGCTTGTTAGAAGTGTAATAGGTCGTTTGCCTGAGCAGAGAAGAACTGTAAAAGCTTTAGGCTTAAAGAAAATGAACAGTTCTGTTGAACAGGAAATGACTCCTGTAATCATGGGTATGGTCAATGCTGTATCACATCTTGTGAAAGTAGAGGAGATCAAATAAACATGGAACAGATAAAAGCTCCTGTAGGGGCTAATAAGAAAAAATCTATAGTAGGGCGTGGTACAGGTAGTAAGGGCCGAACTGCAGGTAGAGGTCGTGATGGGCAGAATTCGAGATCTGGTGGTGGAACACGACCTGGTTTTGAAGGTGGTCAGATGCCTCTTTATAGAAGAATTGCTCATAGGGGATTCTCAAATTATCCTTTTAAAGAGATTTATACTGTTATTAATGTTTCCAGACTTGAGGAAAAGTTTAAAGATGGAGATGTAGTTAATGACGCATCTTTACGGGAAAAGGGTCTTTTGAAAGGGAAAAAATCTCTTGTTAAAATACTTGGTAATGGTGAAATAAAAATTAAACTTGATGTTCAGGTTGAAAAAATTACTGCAGGTGCCAGAGTTAAGATAGAAAAAGCTGGTGGAAAAACAATGGTTAAAGAAGGTAGTGATGGCCAGTAACGCGTTGTTTGATGTGTTTAGAGTCAAAGATCTCAGAGATAGAATATTTTTTACTATTTCTATGCTCGTGGTTTTTAGACTTGGTGCAACTTTACCAATACCAGGAATTGATATAAATGCTTTAAAAATTTATTTCATGTCACAGCAGGGTTCCAGTAATATTGGTATAACAGAATATATTGATTTTTTTGCTGGTGGTGCATTTAAGAACTTTTCAATTTTTATGCTAGGAATTATGCCTTATATTTCTGCACAAATAATAATGCAGTTATTATTGTTGGTTATTCCATCCTTAAAGAAATTATCAGAAGAAGATGGCGGTAGGAAAAAAATACAGCGAATAACCAGATATGCAACACTCGGAATATGTATCCTGCAGTCTTATGTAGTAACTGTTTATGCTAATTCAATTCCAAATGCCATTACAATGGGACGGTTGCAATATACAATTATTGCGATGCTTACAGTAACTACTGGAACTGTTTTCCTAATATGGATTGGTGAACAGATAACTCAGCGTGGTGTAGGTAATGGTATCTCATTGATAATTTTCGCTGGTATTGTTGCTAGAATGCCAAATGGTTTTATTACTCTCTTTAGGATGGTAAAAACAGGAGAAATCAATACAGTACATGTTATAATTGTACTTGGTATGTTTGTAGCAGTTGTTGCTCTGGTCATATATGAGCAGCAGGGGCAACGGAAAATACCTGTTAACTATGCTAAGCGTGTTGTTGGGCGTAAAATGTATGGTGCACAAAGTACATATATTCCATTCAAGATAAACCCTTCCGGTGTAATTCCTGTAATATTTGCATCATCTGTCCTTACTTTTCCATTACAGATAGCTGGAAGTTTAGGTCCTGAAGTTAAATGGCTGGCAAGCTTTTCATATTGGCTGCGACCTCAGGGTATGCCCTATATTATTGCTTATACACTTTTAATAATTTTCTTTGCATATTTCTATACTCAGGTTACTCTTAATCCCGTAGAGATTGCAAAGCAGATAAGAGAAAACGGTGGTTCAATACCTGGTATTCGAGTTGAAAAAATAGAAGAACATCTTTCAAAAATATTAAATAGAATAGTTTTACCCGGGTCGATATTCCTGGCATTTATTGCAGTAATACCGACAATTGTACAGAAATTGTTCCATTTCCCTATTGCTATAGCAATGTTGATGGGTGGTACTTCATTACTTATAATGGTTGGTGTTGATCTTGATACTATGTCTCAAATTGAGGGACATTTAAGAATGCATCATCATGATGGAATAATGAAAAAAGGCAAGATTAGATCTCGTAATTTATAGAGGATAAAAATATGAAAGTGAGAGTAAGTGTTAAACCTATGTGTGATAAATGTAAGGTTATTAGAAGAAGAGGGGTTGTCAGAATTATTTGTGAGAATCCTAAACATAAGCAGAGGCAGAAGTAGGAGGATCATTTAAATGGCAAGAATTTCAGGAATAGACCTTCCTAATAAGGCAGTAAAAATTGCACTGACCTACATATATGGAATTGGAAGAACATCTGCTGTCGAAATTTGTAAGAAAAACAATATAGACGCTAACATTAGAATTAACGATTTATCTAACGATGATGTTAATTTACTGCGAGCAACAATTGACAAAGATTACACAGTAGAAGGTAGACTTAGAACCCAGACAGCTTTAAACATTAAACGTTTAATGGATATTGGTTGTTACAGAGGTCTTCGTCATAGAAGAGGATTACCCGTAAGAGGACAGCGTACAAAAACTAACGCAAGAACCAGAAAGGGTAAGAAGAAAACTGTAGCTGGAAAGAAGAAGTAGGGTTGGAGGAATTAAGTGGCTAAAGTAAAAAAGAAAACAAAGAAGACTGTGTATGAAGGAAAAGTTTATGTACAGGCTACTTTTAATAATACAATTGTTACTGTTACTGATTTAAATGGGAATGCAGTATCATGGGCAAGTGCAGGTGGCTTAGGTTTTCGCGGCGCAAAAAAGTCTACTCCATATGCAGCTCAGGTTACAGCAGAAACTGCAGCAAAGAAAGCGATTGATTTAGGTCTTAAAGAGGTTCACGTATTTGTAAAGGGACCTGGAGTTGGACGTGAATCTGCAATTCGTTCTCTTGGGAATCTTGGTCTTATTGTAAGAAGCATCAAAGATGTTACACCTATTCCACATAACGGTTGCAGACCTAAAAAGACAAGAAGAGTATAAAGAGGTAAAATATGGCAAGATATGTAGGCCCTCAGTGTAGACTTTGTCGAACTGAGAATACAAAGCTCTTCCTTAAAGGAGAGCGATGCTATAGTGCAAAATGCCCAATAGCAAAAAAAGCAACTCCTCCTGGTAAAGGTCCAAGATTTAGAGCAAAAAAACGTTCTGATTACGGGATTCAGTTAAGGGAAAAGCAGAAATTAAAAAGAACTTTTGGAATGCTGGAGAAACAGTTTAAATTGACTTTCCAGGAAGCAGATAGATTGCTTGGAAAAACAGGTGATAATCTTATAACCTTACTGGAAAGAAGATTAGATAACACTGTTTATAGAATGAGATTTGCTTCTTCAAGAAAGCAGGCTAGACAGTTAGTTTCTCATGGACATATTCTTGTAAATGGAAAAAGAGTAACAATAGGTTCTTATCGTTTAAAAATAAATGATGAGGTTACAGTTCAATCCAAGAGCCAGAAAATGGTAGTTATCAAGGAAAGTCTTAAAGAGTACACAAAATCTGGAGTTTATCCCTGGATGGATCTCAATCCGGACGAGATGAAAGGCAAAATTAATGCATTCCCTCAAAGAAGTGAAGTAACCGATCTTCTTGATGTGAATGTGCAGTTAATCGTAGAACTTTATTCTAGATAGGAGTTTACATGGCGCAGAAAAACCTTTTAAAGGGATTCAAGATGCCGAAAGGGATAACCTTTGAGCACAGCGAAGTAAACACCGACTATGGGAAGTTTATTGCATACCCTTTTGAACGAGGGTATGGCACAACAATAGGCAATACCCTTAGAAGGGTTTTACTCTCATCTATTCAGGGTTATGCTGTAACGGCTGTCAAAATTACTAGTTACAATGAGGAAGGAACTCCTCATATGATATCAAGTGAATATGAATCAATAGCTGAGGTGGCAGAAGATACACCTGAAATTTTGAATCGTTTAAAACAGCTTCAGATAAAATTACCTGAAGGTGTTGATCAAATGACAATTATGGCTGAGCTTTCAGGACCAGGTGTTGTAACTTGTTCTGCTTTTGGAAATGCTGAGGGTGTAATTGTTACAAATGGTGATCTTGAAATATTAACGATGATGGAGAATGCCAAGATTGATTTTGAGATTCAGGTTGATCATGGAAGAGGATATGTTCCCTCTGAAATAAATGAAAAATATATTGAAGTAATTGGAACTATTCCAATTGATGCAGTTTTTTCACCTATAAAGCGTGTAAAGTATTCTATTGAAAATACACGGGTCGGGCAGCGTAATGATTACGACAAGCTGATACTTGAAATACATACTGATGGTACTATAAGCCCTGCTGATGCATTGGCAGAAGCAGCAAAAATTGCAAAAGATCACTTTACTATATTTATAAATTTTGATGAAGATGCTGTTACTGGTGATGAAGAAGTCGATGAAGAAGAGGAAAGGATTAAAGCTATCCTTGAAACACCAGTTGAAGAACTTGAGCTTTCTGTAAGATCAAGTAATTGTTTAAAAAATGCAAATATAAGATCTATTGGTGATTTAACACTAAGATCAGAAGATGAGATTGCAAAAACAAGGAACTTTGGTAAAAAATCGTTGCTTGAAATAAAAGAAAAACTTAAAGAGTGGAACCTGAGTTTTGGAATGACTGATTATAGTGTTCTTAAAACATCAAGAAAACTCGAAATGAATGAGGAAGAAGAAAATGAATCATAGAGTAGGTTTCAATAAGCTTGGGCTTAAAGAAAGTCATAGAAAAGCTCTGCACAGAAATATGGCAACTTCTCTCTTTAGGTATGAAAGAATTACTACAACGAAGTCTAAAGCTCTTGCTGTAAAGAGAACTGTTGAGAAAATGATTACCAGAGCAAAAGTTGATTCTGTGCATAATAGAAGACTTGTTGCCCGTGATATAAAAGATAAAGAAATCCTTGCAAAGTTATTTACAGATATCGCACCAAGAAATGAAAATCGACCTGGTGGATATACAAGAATTTTAAAATTAGGTGCCAGACAGGGTGATGCTGCATATATGGTAATTCTTGAACTTGTTGACAAAGATGGTGAATCTTCCAAGAAAGAAAAGGCACCAAAGAAAACAAGTAAAAAAGCTGATAAAACAGAAAAAAAGGTAGAAGCTGTAAAACCTGAACCAGTAACTGAACCAAAAGAATCAGAAACTGTTAAAGAAGAGGCTCCCGTAGAAGAAGCAGTCAAAGTCGTAGAGAAAAAAGATACTGCAACCAAAACTGAATAGTTTAAATAACAATCGATTTTACAGGGACCATCAAAATTATATTTTGATGGTCCTTTTTATTTTTACTCTTACCCTTGGTAGTGTTTTTGCCGATAATGAAGTGTTGTATACTATCTTGTAGGACGGAGGGGTTAGGTCAGTAGTAAATGAATGCACTTCAAAGAATAGCTTTAAGTCTATTAATTACAGTAATACTTTCCTCTATTTTTGTTTTTTTGGCATTCACAGGTCTTTTTTCTGCTTTTGAATTAGAGTTCTTTAATAAGCGTGTACAGACAATTAATCAAAATGAGCTTACAAAAAAAATTGATGATATTAACACTTTTAACAAAAATTATCAGGAAAGATTCAAATCAATTTTGGATGATTTGGATATACAAAAAATTTATACTTCCCAATGGGATGAAGAATACATAACAAAATTTCATAATTTAATTCGTCTTTTTGAAGAGGAATATAAGGGAATTCAATTTATCTGGTTTTATGATGATAAATTATTAATACACTACAGCTCTGCAGATTTTGCAGAAAAGTCGAGTAGTAGTTCATTTCGAAAGGTGTATAAAAATGTTAAAGAAGCTTCTGAAGGTATTCTGGATTACAAATTACTCGAAAACAATGAAGGGAAAATAATACTTGATAGTATAGGAAATCAAATTATTTATAAAATATCTGCAATAGATTCTTTAGGCATAAATCGAGGGACAGCAATTTTGGTTGTTTCATTGAATGATCTACGCAGATATTTAATAGAAAATGGTTCTCTTAAAATTGATGGTAAATTAGCAATTTATGAAGATGGTTATGTTTTTGGTGGAAATATAAAGAATATACTCGAAATAAATGATAAAAATACTGGATGGGAAAATATTCTTTCTGATTCAACTAGAATTTATTCGGATACAGAAACAGGTGATGAATTTATTCTTATATCTGAAAATATTCCGGAGTTAGGAAATATTGCAGAAATTGTAAGTGCAGATGAGTACAAATTAGATGATTTATTAATAGCATTTTTACTAACATCATTTTTTATAACAACTTATTTAATTGTTTTCTTAATATTTAGTTTAAAGCAGGATAAAATAGTTGTAATAAACGGCAGGATACGTAAATTACAATCACATTTTTTAAAAGAGTATCTTGAGAATCGTGAAGATTTGGATATAGATGAATGGAAGAGAAAACTACGATTCAAAGGTGATTCTGTAAAAAAAGATATTAAACGTGGCATTGGAAGAATTAAAAAAGAAAAATCAGTAGAAGTTGATCAACTTATAGATAAATCCTGGAATGAGCTCCTTGAGCTTATAGATAATCGTATAGAACAATCTAATAAGGGTTCTCTTGAAATATCTAATCTTGAGGATGTTTTAAAAAGAATACTTGAAACAACGCCATCAATTATTTCAGCTAATTTAAATACGAATCCACAAAAAACATTAAAAAAGTTATCTGGAGATCAAGCTCCCGCTCTTGAAGAAGTAGAAGATCTTGAGGCTCTGGAAGAGATAGAAGAGGTCACAGAATTAGAAGAAGTAGAAGATCTTGAGGCTCTGGAAGAGATAGAAGAGGT
>JAOZPU010000004.1:34274-56407 GCA_029932585.1 Spirochaetia bacterium
TCACAGAATTAGAAGAAGTAGAAGATCTTGAGGCTCTGGAAGAGATAGAAGAGGTTACGGAATTAGGAGAAGTAGAAGATCTTGAGGCTCTGGAAGAGATAGAAGAGGTCTCAGAACCAGGAGAAGCAGAAGATCTTGAGGCTCTGGAAGAGATAGAAGAGGTCACAGAACCAGGAGAAGCAGAAGATCTTGAGGCTCTGGAAGAGATAGAAGAGGTCTCAGAACCAGGAGAAGTAGAAGAGCTGAAATCTGTTTTGATTATTGAAGAGCTGGAACCTCTGGATGATTTGGAAAAGGATTTTATTAGTGAATTAGAAGATCTGGGTGAATTTGAAAAAGATTTCAAAATTAATGCATTAGTTGAAATGGAAGAAGAGATTTTTAACCAGGTTAGCCTTGAGAATATAATTGACTCAGAGGATGATTATGATTTAATAGAAGTACCTGAAGTATCTGAATTACTTGAAGATCATTCTGAGATCGAAAGTGAATTAAACAAAGACGTATTAAGTATTCCAAATGAAGAAGCACTCGAAACTTTGTCATTGGTATTAACAGATACTAGTGAAGAAATTTATAATTTGGAATTAATTTCAGAAGATATTAATCAATATAATTTATCGTATTTTAATTATTCAGGAAATGTGCAGGGTTTTTTGGAAGTAGTTGAACAAGATGAATCTATTTCTCACGAGGTTGTTGCAATGAAGCAAACTAAAAAGAAAAATGAAAATATTATAGAAGAAATTGAAACATTAGAGGAGCTGGAAGAACTTGAAGAATTGGAAGAGCTGGAAGAATTAGAAGAGCTCGAAGAGCTGGAAGAGTTAGAAGAGCTCGAAGAAGATGGTGATATTCCTGGTCTGGATCTATCAGGTACTTTAAGTGAACGATTAGCAATGCTTGAAGCAAACAATATTATTAAAATAATGAGTCTGGAAAATAGACCTGAGTTAGATAGAATCGAGGAAGCAGTCTCTATGGAAGATGGAATCTTTCAAATTAATGATAATCTTTATAATTCTAATAAAGCACCTAAAGATGAAAAATTACAAGATTTGATTGAGTCTGTAAGTTCTGAAACAGATGAAGATGAAGATGAAGATGATGATGGGTTTGTAAATTTTCTTGATATTCTTGATATAGATTTACCTCTTAATAATAAGGGTTCAGAAAATTCAGATAAAGTAATAGGACAAAAAACTTCAATATTTTCAGAAAGTGGATTTAACTATGATAGTTTTCGATCCTCTTTTAAAGTAAGTAATATTGGAGTTATACAATCTCTAATGAGAGTCTCTCAGCAATTTGATGCAGTTTTTGCAGGATTACTTGTTTTAGATGAAGGTAATTGGAAGATGGACCATTCTCTTGGTTTTAATCCAAAAACAATGGATAAATTTGTTTTCTCTGAAAATGAAGAATTTTGTAAGGAAATTTTTGCGAATAAAAAAATACTTCTATACGAAAATGGAAAATATAGTATTGATGAAATAGATAGTAAGATAATTGATGGTGATCTTGCTTTTATGAATGGAGGATTCTTTCTTCCTATTATTTTCAATCAAAAATCTGCATATTTATTTTTAGGTTTAAAAACTGTTAAATCTATAAAAGAATATATTGATTATCTGCAAAAACTCTAATTACTCATTTTAAAGTATTATTATAAAAAAATTGGCAACTTGACAACAGAAAGGTTTTAAGTCTATTATTCCAATTGACTGACTTTGGAGGAAGCAAATGTTAAGAATTTTAGTTATAATTCTTCCTCTCGCCGGTATAATTCTAGGTTGGATAATAAGATGGCTTTATGCAAGGTTTCAGCTTTCATCAACAGAACAGAGAGCTGAACGTTTAAATCATGAAGCAATAAAAGAAGCAGAAGCAAAAAAGAAAGAGTTACTTTTAGAAGGTAGGGATCAGCTCCAGAAAGAACGCAATCAGCAGGAGCGTGAATATCGGGAAAGAAGAATTGAATCCCAACGTATGGAGAGGAGACTCCTACAGAAAGAAGAAAATCTAGAGACCAAGCAAACTGATCTGGAAAACCAGAGAAAGGCGTTTGCAGACCGTGAGGGACGAGTTAAAGATAGAGAAGAATTTCTTCTTGAAGAAGAAGATAGATGGAAAAAAGAACTTGAACAGGTAGCAGGATTGTCCACTGAGGATGCAAAAAAACTCATTATGCAATCCATGGAGAACGATGCAAAACACGATGCGCAAGTTGTAATTAATAAAATTGAGCAGGATGCGTTAAATGATGCGGAGAAAAAAGCTCGTGATATTATTGTTACAACAATTCAGCGATTAGCGTCTGATGTAACTTCAGACGTCTCAATTAGCTCTGTTAATTTGCCCAATGACGAGATGAAAGGTCGAATTATTGGTCGTGAAGGGCGTAATATTAGAACCCTTGAAACACTTACAGGGGTAGATGTTATTATTGATGATACTCCTGAAGCTGTTGTAATTTCGTGTTTTGATCCTGTAAGAAAGGAAATTGCAAAGGTCTCTTTAGAGAGACTTATTCAGGATGGACGAATACATCCAGCAAGAATTGAAGAGGTTGTCCAGAAGGTTACTAAAGAGATTAGCCAGATAATTCTTGAAGAGGGTGAAAAGGTTGTATTTGATCTTGGCATTCATAATATTAGTAAAGAGATTATACGGGCTTTGGGAAGGCTTCATTTTAGAACAAGTTATGGCCAGAATGTTTTAAATCATTCTAAAGAAGTTGCTGTTGTTTGTGGGATGATTGCTGCGGAAACAGGTGCTGACAAGGAAATTGCCAAACGTGGCGGTCTTCTTCATGATATTGGAAAAGGAATAGAGACAGAGGGTGATGGTACTCATACAGAGCTTGGAGCAGAGCTTGCAAGAAAGTATAATGAAGACCCAAGAGTAATTAATGCTATTCTTTCTCATCATAATGATATTGAGCCTAGTTGTATAGAATCTGTAATTACTCAAATTGCAGATACTATATCTGCGGCCAGACCAGGAGCACGAAGAGAAACTCTTAACAATTATATTAAGAGACTGGAAAACCTGGAGAGAATTTCGACTAGTTTTGAAGGTGTTGACAAGGCTTATGCTATTCAGGCTGGAAGAGAGCTTCGAATTATGGTAAATAGTGATTCTGTTGGTGATTCAAAAGCACGGGATCTTGCTAAAGATATTGCGAAAAAGATAGAACTTGAAATGCGATACCCTGGTAGAATTAAGGTTACTATAATTCGTGAAACACGAGTTGTTGAGTACGCCCGTTAATGAGAGTCTTGTAGTGACCGGAAAATTAAGAGCTCTGGTTCTGGGTGACATAGTAGGTCAACCAGGATGCAGGGCTGTTTTTATTGGCCTTAAAGCTCTTATTAAAGAGTATAAATCTGATTTTGTAATAATAAATGGTGAAAATGCAGCAGAAGGTTTCGGTATAACTCCGGAAATAGCTGCCCAGGTTTTTGCAAGTGGTGCTGATGTTATTACTTCAGGGAATCATATTTGGCAGAAACGGGAAATCTATCCTCTTCTGGATTCAGATTCACCTATTCTGCGACCTGCGAATTACCCTGTTGGTACACCTGGTAAGGGGTCTGTTGTTATTGAAGTCAAAGGTGTAAGTATTGCAGTATTAAATTTACAGGGAAGGAAGGATTTTGGGAATTTAGATTGCCCTTTTCGAATAGGTCTTGAGAATTCTAAAAAACTTAAAAGTAAATCAAAAATAATTATAGTGGATTTTCATGCAGAATCTGTAAATGAGAAAGAAGCTCTTGGTATATATCTTGATGGAAAAGTTAGTGCTGTCCTGGGAACTCATACTCATATTCAAACAGCAGATGAAAGAATATTGCCAGGAGGTACTGCTTATTTATCTGATATTGGTATGACTGGTCCATCAATGAGTGTCATTGGAAGTGATTACAATATATCTGTAAGGCGCTCTCTTACTCAGATGCCTTTAAAACACGAGGTTTCAAAAAATCCTGCTGTAATGTCAGGTGTTATCCTTGATCTTGATACTTCTACAGGTAAATGTCTATCAATTAAACGTTTTAAAAAACTATCAGCTTTATAAGTACCTATGAAAAAAAAACCTTTACTTGAATTACTAATAAAGGATTATAATAATGGTCCCAAAGATTTTTTTTATTCAAAAATAATGTGTGGAGAAATTCTTGTTAATGGTGAAAAAATCACAAATCCCGGAACTAAAATTCCGATTGATTCGAATATAGAAATTATTGAAAAAGGATTTGTTTCCAGAGGTGGTCTTAAACTTGAGGCTGCTCTGAAAAAATGGGGAATTATTATAACTGGTAAAAAGGTTTTAGATGCAGGAAGTTCTACCGGGGGGTTTACTGACTGTTTGCTGAAACAAGGAGCAGACCATGTTTATGCCGTTGATGTTGGATATAATCAGTTAGCGTTTTCTTTACGACAAGATAAGCGTGTTAGTGTATATGAAAAAACAAATATTATGCATTTAAAAGAATTTCCTTCTATCCCTGATGCTGCGGTAGCCGATCTGTCTTTTCGATCCATAAGTGGAGCCGGCAGGCATATAATAAATCTTACTTCTGAAAAATGGCTTATTGCCCTTATAAAACCTCAATTTGAAATTAATAAAAATGAGTTTCCTGATTTTAATGGAATTATTTCCAATAAAAATGTTCTGCACACTGTTTTGAAGAGGGTTCTTAAAAAACTTGAAAAAGATAAACTCTTTGTAGATAAGGTAATGGTGTCTCCTGTTAAAGGGAGAAAAGGTAATACTGAATTTCTATTTCATATTCGGGATAATGAATCCGGGAATGCAGATTCTTTGTGGATGGATAAAATTGGCCGGGAATTGGATAACCTGGTTGATGATATGCAGTAGGGGGCGATACCAACAGTAGGGGCAGGGCGCGCCCGGCCCCTACTGTACAGATGATCGTGTTAAAGGTTCTCCAATAAAAACACCCTCAGTAGACAAAAATTGTTTCTTTGTTCCATTTATGAGTATTTGAACTTTATCAACAGTTGAAAATTCTGTGGCAGTATATACAATTTGTTTTAATTCAGCTTCAAGGCCTTCTCTTCCAAAATTATTAAAACTAAGGGAATCGTTAAAATCAATTGTAGCTGTCATATTGGAAACAACTATTCCCAGTAATTCGGTTCCTGTTGGTATAAGTGATAATAGCCCTTTGTTTAATTCACTGGAAGTAAGACCGGAAATAAGTGCTTTTAAAGTCTCTGTAAGAGGGCTGTTTTCGTAGTAAACAGGTCTAAGCATTCCCTGTAATGTTATTTCATTTTCATCAGAAACATTAACAAAATAAAGAGTTGAATTTCTCATATTTTTTTCTGCAATCCCCTGATTATTTTTATTGTCGATTTTATCAATTTCAGGGATATCTATGGTAATCTCAGGTTCAATTAATTTAACAGGTTCAGTTGTATCTGTAACTTTTTCATTTATTTGTTTTTTATCATCTTCCTTTGTAATAATTCTTTCAATTTCCGGTTCTTCAGCTGTTTTATGGGAAGATATGAAATCTAAGAATCCTGTTGCTTCCATTACATTTTCAATTCTTGATCTACTAAATAGGAAAACAACTAATAATAGTAATATTAATGCAATCCAGAATAAACAGCCTATAGATGATTTTTTCTTTTTCATTTAATACAAAATATCGGTATATTCAAGCTTAATCAAGAGGTAGTTTTATAAAAATCCGGATTGATATTTTTTCTTACATTTGACAGGTGGATAAAAAGGTCGTATATTTCAGCAATGAAGATTTTTAATGGTATTTCTGCTTCTTCCGGTATTGTAATAGGAAAAGTTTTCCTATATTTGGATGATAATCTAAAAGTACCAAAATACAGCATCGAACAGGAAGCAATTGAATCAGAAATGGCAAGATTCCATCTTGCGGTGGAGAAAGTAGCTGAAGATTTAAAAGTTATACAGTTACAGTCCAGCAATATGCGAATGGAAGAAGAAAGCAGGTTTCTTGATTCTCATATGTTAATGTTAAGTGATCCTGAATTTATTAATCAGATTAAAATTAATTTGGGAAACTATAAGAGAAATATTGAATGGGTTTTACTAATGACAGTGAAACATTTAATAAGAACTCTAAAAAAAGCTGAGAGCCCTTATTTGGTAGAAAGAACTGTTGATATTTATGATGTAACACAGCGAATACACAGACATTTAATGTTTAATGAAAAGATCTCTTTAGCTGCAATAGAAAATGAAGTAATAGTAGTAACTCATAATTTAATGCCCTCTGATACGGCTTCCATGAACCGGAATATGGTAAAGGGTATTGTTATGAATGCGGGAGGTAAAACTTCCCATACAGCTATTTTGGCAAGATCTTTTGGTATCCCTTCTGTTCTTGGATTAACAAATATTACCGACAAAGCCCGAAGTGGTGATATAATAATTGTTGACGGGAACACAGGTACCGCAATTTTAGATCCAGATGAAGACACTTTGGCAAAATATAAGAAAAGGGCACAAAAGTGGTTACTCCATGTAGAACAGCTTAATAAACTGGATAAATTAAGTTCTGTAACTATTGATGGTCAAAGAGTTATATTAAGAGCTAATATTGAACTTCCGGAAGAAGTTGAACAGGTTTTGAGTCATGGTGCAGATGGTATTGGGTTATTTAGGTCAGAATTTTTATTTTTAAAACCTTCTGGTTTTTCCAGTGAAGAGGATCAGTACAATGCTTATACCTATGTAATTAAGAAAGTGAAAGATAATGGTGGAGTTACAATAAGAACCCTGGATGTGGGTGGGGATAAAATAATACCCGATTTTGAAACTACTGATGATAAAAATCCTTTATTGGGATGGAGGGCCATAAGGTTTTGTCTGGATAGGAAAGATATCTTTAAAGTTCAGATGAGAGCCCTTTTGAGAGCTTCAGTTCATGGTGATTTACGAATTATGTTCCCAATGATATCCGGTGTGGAAGAATTGGAGGATGCTCTTGCCTTTCTGGAAGAAACAAAGCAGGAGCTAAGGGATGAAGGTATCTCTTTTGATGAAAATATAAGAATTGGAATTATGATTGAGGTTCCTTCAGCAGCATTAACTTGTGATATTCTTGCAAAGAAGGTCGATTTTTTCTCTATTGGAACAAATGATCTTGTTCAATATACAATTGCAGTTGACAGAGGGAATGAAAATATTGCATATCTTTACAAGTACTTCCATCCTGCTGTTCTGCGTTTATTAAAAATGGTTATTGATAATGCTCATAGTGCGGGGATACCAGTTGCCATGTGCGGTGAAATGGCTGGAGATCCCCTTGCTTCTGTCGTCCTTCTTGGGATGGGGTTGGATAGTTTTAGTATGAGTTCGGGTGTTATTCCGGCTGTAAAAGAAGTTCTGAGATCTGTTAGCCTCAATGAAGCAGAAGAACTGGTTGAGAAGATTATGCAGATGAGCTCTACTCAATTAATAGAAAATTATGTAAGTGAGTGGATGAATGAACGATTCGATAATATCACAGAATAAAAATGGATTACCGGTAGTTGCCGTTATAGGTAGACCCAATGTAGGTAAATCTACACTGTTTAACAGGATGTTAGGCAAAAGAAAAGCAATAACAGATCCTACTCCAGGTGTTACACGCGATCCCATAGAAGGTATTTACAGTTTTGATAACAGATCTGTACGGCTTATTGATACTGGTGGTTACAAAGTTGAACAGGAAGGACTTGATTCTCTGGTAAGTAATCGTAGTCTGGAGGTGATGGAGGGAGCAGATCTTGTTCTTTTTCTTATGGATGTTATGGAGATAACTCCGGAAGATGAAGCTCTTATAAAAATATTAAGGAAATATTCCAAAAAAGTTCTGGTTGTTGTAAATAAAGTTGATAATCAGGGTAGAGAGGCAGAAGTCTGGAATTACTATTCTTTAGGTTTTGATCATGTCGTGGGGATGTCTGCAGAACATGGTCTGGGGCTGACAGAACTGGATGAAAAACTGGAAGAAATAATCGATTTTGATTTAATTAGAGAAAACAATGATACTCCTGTACATAAAATTTCCCTTGCAATAATGGGAAAACCAAATACAGGGAAATCCACCCTTACAAACAGATTATTGGGAAGGACAGCTTCTATTGTTTCAGATATACCAGGGACTACAAGAGATGTAGTAGAAGGAACCTTTGGACAATCTGGTATAGTCTATAAAGTTCTTGATACTGCAGGTATAAGAAGAAAAAAGAAAGTTGGTGAAAATGTAGAATACTATTCTGTAAACAGGGCTTTTAAAACTATTGATGAAGCAGATGTAGTTCTTTTAATGATAGATGCTATTGAAGGGCTTGCTGATCAGGATAAGAAAATTGCAGCACAGATTGTAAAGAAGGGAAGAGGTGTTATACTTGTTCTTAATAAATGGGATAAGCTTAAAGAAATACCTAATCAGATGGAAGCTGTTAAAGATAGGATAAAATTTCTATTTCCTATTCTTTCCTTTGCCCCGGTAGTTCCCATTTCTGCTTTAACAGGAGAGGGTGTAGACAAAGTTCTTAATCAGGTTAAAAACGTTTGGAACCAATTAAATAAACGGATAGATACTGCAAGGGTCAACGAAGCATTAAAGCGTTGGACGGAAAATCAGGAACCTCCAAGACACAGTAGAGGCCGTTTTAAGCTTCTGTATGGTACTCAGATTAAAGCTAATCCTGTACAATTTTTATTTTTTATAAATAAAAAAAATGGTTTTCCTGATTCCTATGTTCAGTATATTATTAATAATATTAGAAAAGATTTAGGTTTTTCTGCGATACCTATGCAGGTAGATATCAAAGAAAAATAAGGGATAAAATAAATTATAATATTTAAGTAAGGAATCCTTTGATTAAATTGATTAATCTGACGATATTTAGAGATATGTTGGTATCAAAAAAAAATCTTTTAGTTATTTTATTCTTTTGTTTTTTAGGGTTAGGCTCTATTTTTACCTCAACTTTTACTGACCCTTCATTTTCATTCCCTGAAAATACAGAAGTCCGCCAGTCTCTTTATGCTAATTTAACTGGCTCCAATAAAGAGGCTCGTTCAACTCTTCCTGAGTGGACTGTCATTGAAGCTTCAGGTGTAAAGGTGAATTTTTTTACAGAAATAGTGAATAATGAAGATGGTTCGAGTATTTATTTTTGTTTTTCTCATGGAACAGACCTGGATTTTTCCAAGGGAACAATTGGAAGTTATATTATAAAAAGAAGTCTGGATGAGCATGATGATATCAATTATGGAATTACCCAGATTAAAATATTTTATAAGAATAATGATAACTCTTTTATTAGACTTCTGCCATCAGTAAATAAGCCGGAATCTGTAATGGAGATACAGCTGTATGGTAGAACCACTCAAAAAAATATTAAAGTGCCTCTTTCTTTAGCGGAACTTTCCCGAAGATCATTTTCAGAAATGGCATCTTTGACATCAAATTATGTAGATTGGAGTTTTTATATAACAGATTATAAAAAACTTTATGGTGATGATGTAAGGCTTCTTTCTGAAGCAATTGATCCTCTTTTATTTTTTTTAAGGGAAGAAGAAGATGGTGCTATCAATAGGGAAGGCAACTTTGTTTATATTGATAGTTTAGAACTTCAGAAAGATAAAGGTGGTTTGAACTGTTCCGGGTTTGCAAAATGGGTTGTTGATGGAATTTACAAACCAATTGTCGGTGAAAATATTGATATTGCTTATTTAAAAGAAAAGCATTATGAATTACGCGGGAATAGGTGGAGCGAAAAACTGGAAGATGAAAAAGATCCTTATTTTGGACTTGACTGGACCAGGAATCTTGCATTTGAAATTATGAAACTTAAGGAACCTGAATCCATATTATCCTCTGTCGATGTTAAAAACCTGCGTTACCATGAATATAAGGAAAATATTGGTTTTCCCATAGAAGATATTAAAACAGTACTGTATGAACTGGCTGTTAAATATCCTTATAATTTTTATTTGGGATCCTTAAATAATAAATCGAATACACCTCCCTATTTGCGACAGCATACCCATGTTGTTGTTCTTTTCCCCTATATTGATCAAAAAGGGAATTTTCAGGCTCTTGTTTATTCTCTGAATGAAAAAATAAGTCTTGAATATTTAAAATCAAATTGGAAAGATAATTATATTCATCTTGTTCAAATAGAAGCTTCTACCAGATTCGAACCATCTGGTATCAATTTTAATCCAGTAATTCGACGTTGATGTATAATTTTACTATATAAAATATAAATTAAAGGCAGGAAAAAGATGAATTATCAAAACCTTGATCAGACACAGAGCTATAAAAAATTGAAAACAACTACCCCGGTTGATATTAAAATGGAATTAACTGAAGAAAAGGTAAATAAATATGAGATAAAAACAGGTGCAAATATTAAATTTAATTATGCAGCTCTTCCTGTTAACACTAAAATATTGGAGATCCTTTCAGGGCTAAGTAAAGAGCAGGATTTGATAGAAAAATATAAATTAATTCTTTCAGGGGCGACAATGAATCCAGGAGAGGACAGAAAGGTACTTCATCATTTGACACGTATGGATCCTCTTTCTCCTGTAATATTTGAAAACCATAATATAAGAGATTTCTATGTTGAACAACAGGAACGAATAAATATATTTGCTGGTAAAATACATTCAGGCCAGATAAAAGGTTCTACAGGTAAAAAATTTGATACTGTTATTCAGATAGGGATTGGAGGTTCAGATCTTGGACCAAGAGCTATGTATATTGCATTAAAAGAGATTGTCGGGGAAAAGGCCATGATGGTTGCAAATTTTATTTCAAATGTTGACCCTGATGATGCTGCTTCTGTTTTTGGGAATACAAACCTTGAGTCGACACTTTTTATTTTGGTATCGAAAAGTGGAACAACCCAGGAAACTCTGGCAAACCGGGATCTTGCTATTAAATGGATGGGGAAAAAGAATCCTGATTTAGATCCTTCAAAACATATGATAGCTGTTACCAGTGCCACCAGTCCTTTGGCGGACTCGGATAGTTTTCTTGATAGTTTTTATATTGATGATTTTATAGGCGGACGATATTCTTCTACAAGTGCAGTCGGGGGAGCTGTTCTGACACTTGCTTTTGGTAAAGATGTGTTTAAGGAATTTTTAGATGGAGCTGCTGAATCTGATAAAAATGCTCTGAATGAGGATATTAAAGAAAACGCAGCATTGATGGATGCTTTAATTGGATGTTATATGCGAAATATTCTGGATTACAGAATTTCTGCTGTTCTTCCATATAGTCAGGGTATGTCAAGATTCCCAGCCCACTTGCAGCAACTGGATATGGAAAGCAATGGCAAGAGTGTAAATCGTAATGGAGAATCTCTGGGTTATAAGACTGGGCCTGCTATCTTCGGGGAACCCGGAACAAATGGACAGCATTCTTTTTACCAACTTCTTCACCAGGGCACAGATATAATTCCTCTTCAGTTTATAGGTTTTAAGGAATCACAGCAGAATGTAGATTTAACAATAGATGGATCTACTAACCAGACTAAACTGAATGCAAATCTTACTGCTCAAATATTTGCATTTGCCAGGGGTAGTCAAAATGCAAATCCAAATAAAAATTTCAGCGGCGGACGACCATCATCACTTCTTTATGGGACAAAACTGACTCCAGGAGCTTTGGGAGCATTGCTTTCACATTTCGAAAATAAGGTTATGTTTCAGGGGTTTTTATGGAATATAAATTCTTTCGACCAGGAAGGTGTTCAGCTGGGTAAAAAACTTACAAATCAGATACTTTCCGGAGAATCAAAGGACAAAGCGTTAAATCTTATAGCTGGGAAACTAGGAATATAGACAAAAAAACCCCCCAGGGAAAAGGAGGTCAAAACCCTGGAGGGAACATCTAAAAAGGAGGTCAATGAAAAAGTTCATTTGCTTTCTTTTACTGCTCTTACACCAATACTAACAACTGTAACTTTGTGTAGTTACACTTTTTTATAATTTTTTTAATAATTATTCATTACTCATATTTACTGGCTGTCTGGTGTTTTCCAGTACATCTCTCCATAAACTACTTTCCTGATCAACATATTTTCTTGATGATACGGCAATTTTTATAGGTAAGTGGACGAAAGTATTATTTACAAGGCCAATGAGTATTTTTGTTTTTCCAGCCATAGCCGCATGAACTGCATGGGCCCCTAACCTGGAACAGTATATGGAATCATTGGGATTTGCGGGTGCACTTCGTATTATGTAGCTTGGATCAATATATTTAATATTTACTTCAATACCTTCATTTTTAAAAAATTTGTTAATTTCATCTTTTAAAAATACACCTATATCTGAAAGCTTTTTATTACCGGATTTATCTGCTCCTTCAATTTTATCTATCATTTTTTGACCAGCACCCTCGGCAACAAGTATTACTGCATGTTTCCTCTTCAAAATTCGTCTTTTAAGATGATTTAAAAAACCATTTTCCCCTTCAAGATCAAAGGGATTTTCAGGAATAAGACAAAAATTAACATCACTCATGGCAAGGGCTGTATGTGCTGCAATGAAGCCGGAATCTCTTCCCATTACTTTGACCAGTCCTATTCCATTTATTGCATCATGAGCTTCTACATGGGCACCGCGAACTGCTTCAACAGCTTTTGCGACTGCAGTTTCAAACCCAAATGATCTTTGTATAAAATTGAGATCATTATCAATAGTTTTGGGTATTCCCACTACAGATATCTTTAAATTTCTTTTTTCCAGTTCCTCTGCAATATCTACAGCACCTCTCTGGGTTCCATCTCCACCAATTGTAAAAAGCATATTTATGTTCATTCTTTCAAGTGAATCTGCAATCTCTTTCACACGATCACCACCACCCCTGGAGGAGCCTAGAATAGTACCACCCTTCATTTGAATATCATCAACCAGTGAAGGTGTCATTTCCATCGTAGGGAAGTTATTATCTGGAAGAAATCCTCTATAGCCATTTTGAATTCCCGTAATTCGTCTTACATCATAACTGTACCATAAACAACGAACGACAGCTCTAATTACATTATTTAACCCGGGGCATAAACCTCCGCATGTAACAATGGCTGCATGAACATGGGGTGGGTTGAAAAAAATATTTTCCCGTGGCCCTGCAAGTTCTAATTGATTTCCCTCGGCACTTACAGTGTCTTCTGCATTAAAAATCCTGATTTTATTCAGAACACCTTCATCATCACTTACATAATTTACAATTGAATCTCCCCGAACAGTAGACAGTTCAATGGGTGATGGAATATTTGCCTTCCCAAGGGTTGGAGCTGTGAAATTCTGAATTTTTCCCATAATTTCCTCACTTAATTATTTGAGTTATGTATTAGTTTAAAGGTTGAGTTGTGTGTTTGCAAGCACTTCTCATTTAGATGTAAGAATTTCAATTCCATTCCAGTCAGCAGGAGGAGGAGTTTTTAGATATTTCTTACATCTGTCAATGTACATACCTGCAATATAATCATTAGGAATAAGTTTTTGAACAGCCATAAAATATTTTGCAGCTCTTTTAAACTCTCTTTTGTAATAAAGTTTCATTGCCGCTTCATGGTAGGCCCAGCCTTTTTCTTCTCTGGGACTAATGCTTTGTTTAGCTGTGAATATTGATTCACCTTTTGTTTTCCCTTTAACCTGAACAATATCCAGCATTCTGACAGGAAGTTTCCCTGCAATTTTTCTGGAAACACTCTCGGAAAATATAACATCCTGATGATAGGGCTTTGTTAATCCTTCCAGTCTGGAACCAAGGTTAACCATATCACCAATTATTGTGTAATCCATCTTTTTTTCTGATCCAATATTTCCAACTGTAACAACACCGTAATTAACACCTATACCTGTTTTAAAAGGGGTTTTACCATTTTTAATTAATTCATTATTAAATTTTAATAGAGCATCCTGCATCTCTATTGCTGCATATACAGCTTCAACAGCATCATCAGGATGTTTAACAGGCGCTCCGAAAAATGCCATTATGGCATCTCCAATATATTTATCTATAACTCCATTATGGCTTATAATAATATCTACCATAAGTTCAAAGTATCGGTTTAAAACACTTACAAGTTCATCCGGCATGTATCCTTCAGAAATAGTTGTAAAACTTCTAATATCTGAAAAAAGGATAGCAACTACTCTGTTATCTCCTACAAGCATTTTTTCCGGATTTTCAAAAATTGTATCAATAACATCTTTTGGAACATATTTTTGAAATATATTTCTAACTTTGTGCTCATTACGCTGGGCAATTACGGTTTGGAAGGCAAATTGTTTAATCTGACTGTATGCTTTTTCCAGTTCACCTGCCATTATGTTAAAAGTATGAGCAAGAGCTCCAATTTCATCCTTGTATTCTACAGGAACTCTTTCTGACATATCACTGGTTGTAATAATTTTTCTCATAACCAGAACAATTTTTGTTAATGGACGGGTTAAAAATCCGGAAAAGTATATAAGCAGTAGAACAGAGATAAAAATTGTAACTCCAAGAACTATAGCTGTTCTGTTTAGAATATCTCTGCTCTCTTTATAGAATGCTTCCTCTTCTTCAGTTACCAGTATATACCAATTGAAAGGTTCAAATGTAAATCCATATCCTACTCTTTTTTTCTGGTTTATGGTCATACTCTGCCAACCGGAGACAGAATCTTTCTGATTTGTAAAGAGGGCTGATTTCTCTTCTATTCCAAGTTTAAAATCTGATGAGGCCAGTACGACCCTGGAATCCTGATCTAACGCAAAGATGAGTTCTGATTTACTTTTTACAATAGATTTTGCATATGACTCTATAGCTTTTTTTGCAGCTTCAACATATGTTTCCTGATCAGAGAGACCATTTGCAACAAGGAGGTTCCACTGATTATCTGCATAATTTAAAAGTTCTTCCGATTTGAAGGACATAAAACTAATGGCAATTCTTGTAATTCCGCTCCTGGCAGAAAAAAATGATATTGTAGCTGTGATTATCATGGATGCTACCAGTAATGGCAGTACAACCAGTATTATTTTAGTTTTTATACTCAAGATCTTACCTTTGAACAAATATATTTTAGTCTTTCAGCTTTTAGAATCGGTAAATATAAGTCCATCCTTAACATAAGAGAGAGATAAAAATATTCATTCTTTAGGTCTTATTCTTTATTGTCGACATTATTAAGGTGAAAGTTTGTTATAAATGATGTTTGAATATGGAGTTTTTCATTGAGTGAGATAATTCAAAACAAGGCAGAGGATGATCAGCTTTATAATATTGAAGGTTTTTCTGCAGAAGAGCAATTGGAAATACGAGCCCAGATTGATGAAATAAGTGGGCAGAATCGTATATCTATTTCAGAAGAACTTTTTCAAATAATACCTTCTAAAAGAGGAGGTACTCTACCTCTTATTATTAATCTGCTTGGAATAATTGCTATAGTTGCAGGTTTCTTTTTAACAACCAGATATTTTCAGGAAAAAGAGCAGGCAATGGCTATGGAAGAATCATCCTATGAATCCAGCGAAGGTAGTGTAATTGAAGAACTGAAACGCCAGGCAGAAGAGAAGCTTAATCAAAAACAGGCAGAGATATCTCAAATTCAGGATGAACTTTCAAAACTGGACAGAGAAAGTGCTTCTTTAAGGGAAAGTATGGATGATCAGATAAAAGATAAGGAACTGGAGCTGCGTCTTGAAATGGAAGCAGCGTTGGCAGATGAGAGAGCAAGGCTGCAAAGTCAGAATATCTCTTCTGCGGATCTTGAGAAACAACTTGAAACATTTCAGGCAAATAGAGAAAGTGCATTTAAAGCAGATATTGAAAAATTTAAGAATGAATCTGCATTGGCAATTGAGGAAAAAGAGGCTGAACTGGCAAAAGCAAAACAAATTGCAAACGATATTTTAGAACAGGCTAATCGTGATAAAGCTGCCATAAAGGAAGATACAATACAAAGGGAAGCAGAATTAACACAGCAGTTTGAGGCAGAAAAAGAAGCATTGACCAGAGAATCAACCGAGGCAACAAAAAAATTACAGGAACTTAGTGAATTACAAAAAAATGAGCAACTTATTCAGGATCAGCTTACAGGTTCCTATAGCTCTATTATTAAATCAATAGCTGAGGGAGATTATCCGGAAGCAAAACTTCAAATAGAAGCAGTTAGGGAGCTTCTGGATGATCCTCAAATACTACGTCTACCCTCTATAAGTAAAAGAAAGAATATAGAGCTTTATTTTTTGGATTCTATGGAGAAAGAAATTCAACAGGCAGGAGTAATAACAACTTCAGATTTTACATCAATGACCAGAGCTGCAGAAGTTTTACTTTCTGCCAGACAAAGTGCCGAATATGGGACTGAGGCCGAGAAAGAAGGGAAATATTATGATGCAAAGCGCTTTTATAATGATGCTCTGGCTACTCTTCCCCAAATTTCAAAAGCTGTTGAAAGTTTACAGTCCATTGAATTAGGGGATAGAACAGCTATATCTACTGAATATCTTAATTTGGGTAATACTGCGATTGGATCCGGTAAGCTTAATGATGCTATTAAGCAGTATAGATCAGCTGCCATAGGTTCGGCTCCGGATAATATAGAATTAATTACCAAAGCTATAGATGGAATTGAGCAGGCATTACAGCAGGATAGAGACAGTGCACTTGCTAAAGTAAAACAGGACTTGCAGAAATTAAAATCTGATAATGAAGACACTGTTCAAACATTAAACACAGAGATAGAGTCCTCAAAAACAGATATTGAAAAACTTAATTCAGATCTGGCACTGCTGGAAAAAAATAATACTGAGCTTGAAAACGAAAAAAGCAAACTTGAACAAACAGTTGCTGATATCGATAAGCTTACCTCTAAATTGGAAGAGTCTAAAAAAACTATTGATCAGTTAAATCAGGATCTGGCATCTTCTACAGAAACTATAGATGGCCTTAATACAGAAGCTAGGAAATCTGCTTTTACAATAGAGACACTTAATAAAAAAGCAGCAAGGGCTGTGAATAGAGCGGAAAACCTGGAACTTGAACTGAATGATGCAGTTAATCAAATAGTTGAACTTATAAATTGAGTTGCGATTTAAACTTTTATCCTCTACAATGATTAAATGAAAGATAAAATGTTTGAAATTCTAAAATCCATTCCGGATATGGAAAAAAAATTAAGAGAAATTAGAGATGTTCTCCTTACAAATCTTGTAATGCTTGGGGAAATCCCCTCTCCAACTTTTCAGGAACAATCCAGAATGAATTTTCTGGTACATAGATTTAATCAGTACAATTTATTAAACTGCTCCACTGATGAGATAGGTAATGGTCTTGGTATTCTCCCAGGCAAATCAGGTGATAGAAATATACTCCTTGTTGCTCATATGGATTCAGAATATGATGATAAAGCAGACCATACTATTTCGATACAGCCGAACTCAGTAACAGGACCTGGAGTTGCAGATAATGCTCTGGGACTTGCTGTTATTGCATCTCTTCCCTATATTCTGGAAAAATTAAATATTGAACTAAATTCAAATCTTATACTAATGGGTTCTGCCAGAAGTCTTGGAGCAGGTAATTTGGAGGGAATAAGATTTTTTCTGGATAATACAGATATCAATATTTCTACAGGATTATCTGTAGAGGGTGTCCGTTTGGGGCGGTTGAGTAATTCTGCCATTGGAATGGCAAGATGTGAGGTCCATTACTGGGTTCCTGAAGGATATGACTGGACTCAATTTGGAGCAGTAGGATCTATTGTCACATTGAATGAATTTATTAATCGAATTCTGGAAATACCAATTCCCACAAGACCTGCTACCAGTATTGTTTTCAGTTCCATTGAAAGCGGCAGGGGTTATAGTAAAGTTTCTACAGAAGCAGAATTAAAATTTGAAATTCAGAGTGAATCAGAGGAGATGGTAGAGCAGTTATTACAGCAGATTAATAGTATAGCCATTGAGATTGCAACAAAAACAGCAGCAAGAGTAGTTGTTAAGGAATTGTCCAGAAGAAAGCCGGGTGGAATCGATTTTTCCCATCCTTTGGTTACAAATGCCCGGAAAATTATGGAAACAATGGATATTAAACCCAGAATTACTCCAAGTATGTCAGAGTTATCTGCCTTTATTGATGCAGGTATTCCTGCTCTTACTATAGGAATTTCAAGTCTTGAAACAGCCAGTAAAACAGCAGAATCTGTAAAAATTGACCCCATGTATAAGGGGCTTGCTCAATTAATTAGTCTACTTGTAGCTATTGATAAAGGATACTGTGATGAAAATTGATAAATGGATTAAGGAAAATACTTTTCACCATTCTGCATTCGAAGATCTGGATAAGCTTGTAAAGGAGAAGGAGAAGCAAAATTTAAAAATTTCCCTTTGTATTCCTACTTTAAATGAAGAAAAAACAATTGGTAAAGAAATAGTTCTTTTTAATTCAGAGCTTATGACCCGATATCCATTACTGGATGAAATAGCAGTTATAGATTCCGGATCCATAGATAATACACTCGAAGTTGCCAGATCTTTTGGGGCTGATACATATCTTGCATCTGATATACTTCCCAATCTGGATAATAAAAAAGGTAAGGGAGAAAATCTATGGAAGGCAATATATCAACTAAAAGGGGATATTATTGTCTATATTGATGCAGATATCAAAAATATTCATCCCCGTTTTGTCTATGGGCTACTTGCTCCTCTTATATACAATAAAAAAACAAAATATGTAAAAGCTTTCTATGACAGGCCATTGGCATTTTCAGAAGGAATAAGACCTTCTGGAGGTGGTAGGGTAACAGAAATTCTTATTAGACCTCTTTTTAGTCTTTTTTTCCCTGAACTGTCGGCTATTATACAGCCTCTTTCGGGAGAGTATGCTGTAAGAAGAGAGGTTCTTGAAAAGTTATCCTTTCCTATTGGATATGGTGTTGAAACTGCTCATCTTCTTGATATTTACAGAGAATATGGTATGGACGCATTTGCACAAACAGATCTTGATCAAAGAGTTCACAGAAATCAGGAAACCATGAGTTTAGGTAAAATGTCATTTGGGATTCTTCAAACATTTTTACATAGAATGAAATCTTATGGGATGATGACAGATATCCCTGAATTAAGTACAATACTTAGGCAGTTTCAGGCACATGATGATGTTTTTGAATCTATAGAACAGGAAATTGTTGAGGAGGAGCGCCCTCCTATGATTACAATACCTGAATATCTGAAAAAAAGAGGAAATAAATGATAAGATTAATAATTAATATAGTAACTTTAGTTGTTCTTGCAGTTTTTATTGCAATGAATGTCTCTTATGAAACTTCAATAAATCTTTTTGGATTTAAATATGACAATATATCCACTGTAGCGGTTATAATAATATCTTTGGTATCAGGTGTGCTGTACTCTTTTTTCTACTATTTGCTTACTTATATTAGTAAATCTGAAAAGTTGAAAATTAGAAATAAAAATAAACAGACAAAATTGAAAGAAAAAGAGTTGAAAACCAAAGAAAAAAATATTCATAAAGCTATTGAAGAAGGCGTGAAAGATTCTATTCCAAATAATACAGATCCTGTGGAGTTGGAACTTGCAGCTGTGGGAAAAAAGAAAAAGATACCTTTAAAACTTTTTAAAGGTAAAAAAAATAATTAAGCACTAAATACAATAGGTACTCCTTGTGTTTTTACCCGCAGCTCTCTATAATTCATTTACTCATAACATGCCTTAGGGAGGAATTGTGCTCAGTTTACTGGAAAATTCGATTTTTTTAACAGTAGTTTTTTCAACATTTACTGCTCAGGCATTAAAATCACTAATTATTCTTATAGTTGAGAGAAAACTAATTTTAAACAGAATGGTTGAAACAGGTGGAATGCCATCTTCCCATTCTGCTACTGTTGCATCTTTAGCAACAGCTATGGGGATGGTTTATGGCTGGAATAGTCCCTATTTTACTATTTCTATGGTTCTTGCAGGGATAGTTATTCATGATGCTACAGGAGTAAGAGCCGCTGCAGGACGACATGCTGAAATGTTAAATGATATGACAAAAGAGCTGGCTCACCTGTTTGAACACGGATATGAACCCGAAGTTCTTAAAACTCTGTTAGGACATACTTATCCTCAGGCTGTTGTAGGTACTCTTTTGGGTATGGGTATTTCTTATACTGTTTTTCGATAGAAATATCTGAATTTGGAGTATTTAATTGAAACATAACGAAGTACGAAATGATCAACATTGTTTCTGTTGCGGGCAGGATAATGATAAAGGACTTAAACTTAAATTTAAATATCCTGAAGAAGGTGAATCTGAAACAAGTTTAATAGTACCCAAATATTTTACAGGTTGGGAAAATCTTACCCATGGGGGGCTTATCTCCATGCTTCTCGATGAGACTATGGCTCATGCCTGTATTGGGTCTAAACTAGTCGGTGTTACAGCAGAGCTTACGGTACGGTTTAAAAAACCACTTCCTGTTGAAACTAAAATTTTTGTTAAGGGTAAAATGACAGAAGTTAAAGGACGAATAGCCCTTACTTCCGGATCAATTAAAGATGCCACCGGTACAGTTTATGCTACAGGAAAAGCCAGGTTTATCAGTACCGGTTAGGTTTCTCTTTTAAAATCTAAATCCCAGAACTCCTCCTGTAAGATAACCCCATTCACTGTTTTCAAGTTCTGCACCTGTTTCTATGGCAATAAACATTTTAAATGGTGACTGCCATTCAAGACCAGACATAAAGGTAGAAGTTAAACCGAATCCCTCCTGGGAATAAACCTGTATTCCTGCTTTGCCATAGATATCAAAACCATAGAGATCTATTAAGGTGTCAAACACATAACCCTTTACAAACAGATCCAGACCATGAGCCGCTAGAGGATATATTCCGTCCACATAGACATAACCAATTCCTGCAGATAGGTGGTTAATTATACCATACTCAACACAAACTCCCAGCTGAGCAATACTATCCCCACTATCACCAAAACTTATATGATTACTTTTACCCACACCAAGATGGGCTGAAACTGCTGTTTTACCTACTCTTAATGATGAATCAGCAGAAATAGTAAAAGCAGAAAGAAGCAGGAAAACAGTTGAAAATAATATAATTTTTTTCATAGTTGCCTCCTAAGTAATAGTTTACACCCGAATAGTCTTTAAAACCATTAAAATCCCGTTTATTGACACTGTATGAGTTTCTATGCTAATTTTTTGGACATAACGGGCTGTAGCGCAGGGGTTTAGCGTACGTGTCTGGGGGACACGGGGTCGGCAGTTCAAATCTGCCCAGCCCGATAAAAAGACAGATTACTTTTGTAGTCTGTCTTTTTTTTTTGATTCAAAGGTAAAAATTTAATCACTCGATGGTTTTAGAGTATGTGTGTATGGTATAATTTACTGTGTTATAAGGAGTGATAGATGGATATTACTTTACCCTTAGAAGAAATGAGTACTGAGGATAAAATTCGAACCATGGAAACATTATGGGATGATTTATCCAAAAAAGTTGAAGATGTAGCTTCTCCTTCCTGGCATAAAGATATTCTTGTAGAACGAGAAAATATCAAAGAAAAATTTGTTGATTGGGATGAAGCAAAAAAAGCAAATAGAAAATGATATTAGATGAAAATATTACCATCTGCTAGCCTGGATAAGAAATAAATTAGAATAAAAAGGAATATAGACCTTGAATTCCTTCCACCATCAATGTGAACTTATTTTCAAGCACAAACTCTTTTAAACTATTTAACTGAATCTCGATCTTAAACCTTCTCCCACTTAAAGTCAGAAATATTTTTAAGCCCGGAGTCAAAGTTTATACCCACCATAAATATCTCCGTGTTTTCTGATTGATATTTTTCGTAGTATTTACGCTCTTTAATCTGCTTTATGGCCTCTTCTTTTTTGTCCACTTTAAATTCAAAAATATATATGCTGTTACGGGTTTTAAGGGTAAGATCTATTCTTCCTTTATTGCTTACATCCTCTGCCACAGTATCGAAGCCTAAAGCTGATAAAAAAGTATATATTATAGAAGCATAATAGCCTTCATAATTTGCTATTAAATTATTTACATAGTTATTGTACGGAAT
>JAOZPU010000162.1 GCA_029932585.1 Spirochaetia bacterium
AGAAAACCCAAATATTAAGGTTGATGTACAGTATACAGGATCTTATAATGATACCCTTAATAAAGTAAAATCAGCTTATAAAGCCGGTAATGCTCCGGATGTTTTTCATTCATATGAAATTGGTACTCTTGGGCTTATAAATAGTGGCATTATTTCACCATTAGATCAGATTGCAAAGAAATTTAACAGAGAGATTCCCTGGGATGATTTTTTTACTCCCGTACAGAGTTATTACAAATATCAGGGTGATCACTACTCAATGCCTTTTAATTCTTCAACTCCATTGATTTTTTATAATAAGACCTTTTTTGAGAAAGCTGGACTTGATCCAGATAATCCTCCAAAAACATATGAGGATATAAGAGCCGCTGCTGTTAAATTACAAGCTGCTGGTTATAAAACTCCTGTAACATGGAATCTCCATTCATGGTATTTTGAACAGATGATATGTCTTCAGGATGCACCATTTGTAAATGATAAAAATGGACGAAGTGGAAAGCTTCCTACAGAAGTAGTTTTTAATGGCGAAGCCGGACAGAATGTTCTTAACTGGTGGGTTGGAATGGAAAAAGATGGTTTATTCTTAGATGTTGGTCCTGGTTGGTCAAATCATAGAGCAGCTTTTGGTTCAGGTGAAGTGGCTATAGTTATGTCATCATCATCAGATGTAAACAGACTTACTGAAGCTCTTGCAGACAAAGGTTGGGAAATGGGTACAGGTTATATTCCAAGACCAGCAGGCGCAAAGGGTGGAGTAGCTATTGGTGGTGGATCTCTTTGGATGACTAATAACCATACTCCTGAAGAGGAACTTGCTGCATTAAAACTGATTACCTATATTTCCGAAGATGAATCTCAGATTGCATGGCACAAGGGTACAGGTTATTTCCCTGTTCGTAAAACTGCTATGGATCAGTTGAAATCAGAGGGATGGTTCGATGAGAATCCTAATTATTTAACAGCATTTAATCAGCTATTAGATAGCCCTGAAACATTAAATACTTCAGGTGGACTTCTTGGTATATTCCCTGAAGCACGAGAACTTATTCAGTCTGCAATTCAGGAGATGTATGCAGGAAAACCTGTGAAACAGGCTCTGGATGAAGCAGCTGCAAAGGCAAATGCTTCAATTGCTGAATGGAATGAAGTAATTCAGTAATCAATTTTAATTTACTATTCATGGAAGCTGCTGTTTATACAGCAGCTTCCTTTGATTGAGGATAATAATGAAACAGTCTACTTTTAACAATAAATATCTTCCTTATGTGTTACTTGTCCCTACGTTTTTTATTCTGGTTGTTTTTCTTTTTTATCCGGCAGTAGAAACTTTTAGATTAAGTTTATTCAAAATACATCCCTGGACAGGAGCTGAAAAATTTGCTGGTCTTTATAATTTTATAAAAATTTTTACTAATGGGGATTATTTAAGAAGTTTTGTCCTATCTGCATATTTTGCAATTGTAGTTATTATTGCAGGACTTTTCTTCAGTCTCTTAATTGCAATACTTTTAAATCAGAAAATTAAAGGAATGCGTTTTTATCGTACTTTTTTAATATGGCCATATGCTTTATCTCCGGCAATTGCCGGTGCATTATTTAATTTTCTGTTTAATCCGGCAAATGGTGTTTTGTGCTATTTTACCGGGTTTCGAACATGGCTGACAGATGAAAAAACAGCAATAATTGTAGTTATTATTGCTGCTGTCTGGAAAAACCTTGGATATAATATTATTTTTTATTTAACTGCCCTGCGAAATGTTCCTGTCTCAGCCCTGGAATCAGCTTCAATTGATGGTGCTGGCCCAGTGAAAAGATTTATCTATATAACATTTGCATATCTTTCACCAACAACTTTTTTCCTTTTTGTAATGAATACTATCTATGCATATTTTGCAAGTTTCGGTTTAATAGACGTATTGACGCAAGGTGGGCCGGCTGGTTCTACCAAAGTGCTTATCTATTATCTGTATAAAGATTTTTTTGTTCATTCAAAAATAGGTTATGCGGCTGCTGAAAGTCTTGTGTTATTCAGTCTTGTTGTTGGGGTTACAGTCCTTCAATTTAGAACGGCTGGAAAAAAAGTTCATTATCAATAACAGACAGGAGGATCAATTATGAAACAAACCAGAATAAAGAAAATTGGTATACATCTATTATTAATTGCAAGCGTTTTAATTATAAGTCTACCTGTCATTTTAGCTTTAATTATAAGCACTCAAACAGAAGCTCAGGTATTATCTTATCCCCCTGGTCTTGTTCCCGGAACAAATATGGTAAATAATTATGTATCGGCCTGGAATTCAGTAAATCTTGGTCGAATGATTATTAATTCAACTATTATTGCTTTTGGTGTAATTATTGGTAAAGTTACAATGAGTCTGCTGGCTGCATTTGCTTTTACTCATTTCGAATTTAAAGGGAAAAATGTTCTTTTTGGAATAATTCTGGTAACCCTGCTGCTTCCTGTTCCTGTAAGAATAGTAGCTCTTTTTGATGTTATCCGGTCCATGCACTGGATAGATACTTATGCAGGTTTAATTATCCCTTTCTGGGCAAGTGCTACAAGTATTTTTATCCTTATCCAAAGATTTAAAACTGTTCCCTCCGAGTTAATTGATGCATCAAAAATGGATGGCTGTACACCAATGCAGTATTTTTTTAAGGTGTTAATGCCTCTTACTAAAAGCACAATTGGTGCTTTGGTAGTAATTAATTTTATCTATATCTGGAATCAATATTTATGGCCATTAATGGCTACAAATTCTAAAGAGATGCGTGTAGTCCAGGTTGGTATTAAAATGCTTATGAGTACGGAATCTACAAATAACTGGGGTATTATAATGGCTGGAGTTATTATAACAATGATTCCACCTCTACTTGTTTTTATTATAATGCAGGAAAGTTTTATGAAGGGTTTTGCTTTACAGAGTGAGAAATAATTAATGAAATTATTTTTACTTCTTGTATCTACTCTAATTATTTTTTCATGTACCAGTCAAAATATAAAAATAGCTGATAATAAAGAGGCTTTTGAAAGAATGGATATTGATCAGCAGAGTGTTGTTGCTACCAACTTTAAAAATTCTTTTTTATATGAGCAGTTTGATAAATGGAGAATTGAAGGTCCCATAATCCCAGGCCTTCAGCAAACTGTGGTTCCACAGGGTATGGCATATTGGGAAGAAAAAAACTTAATGGTTATTTCAAACTATATGAGTGATGATACTGCAGGAACTCTGACTGTTATAAATATGGGTGATGAAACTTTTTATAAGGTTTTATATCTTTTTAATGCAGATAAAACCCCCCATATAGGACATCTCGGGGGGGTAGCCATAAGTTCACGTTATCTGTGGATTGCTTCAGGCTCTGGCATCTATTTTATTGACCTTAAAACTATTTTGGATACAACTACTAAGAGTAAAATATATTTGCCTGAGCTAATTGAAACAGAAACAAAAGGATCTTTTTCAACTTTTTCTAATAATATTTTATGGATAGGAGAGTTTACAAGGGAAAACGGAAGTTACTCCGTACCGGAATCCCATCATATTGTTACAAGGGATAGTAGTTCCCACAGAGGGTGGTTAGGGGGATATAAACTGGATGCTCTTACAGACATGATTAATATGGAAAATACAATTAATGGTAAAATTATTCCTGATTACATATTTTCTATACCCGATGAAATCCAGGGAGCTGTTTTTATTCATGATAAAATTCTTCTGAGTGCATCCTATGGTAGAAAAAACTACAGTAGACTTTTATTATTTCATAATCCAATGGAAGAAAAATATCATAAGGATTTCAATACCGTTTTTAAAACGGATATTCCCTTTTGGTTTTTAGATAATAAAAATAAAATTGGAGAAATTAATGTACCTCCAATGAGTGAAGCTGCTACTGTTTATCAAAACACTATTGCTGTTTTATTTGAATCAGCATCATCAAAATACAGGGATACAGCAAGCTTTCCTTTGGATAGAATCCAATTTTTAACTTTGGATGTATTTGGGGTAGAACAATGAAAAAAGATTTAGTGAATGCTATGGAGAAAGCTGTCAGAGTACTTAAAAATTATCCATCAAAAAAAATAGAATTATTCCATCACAATGATACAGATGGGCTGACTGCTGGAACTATACTTTTAAACTCTTTTAAAGAAACAGGTTATGAAGTATCAAGATTTTCCCTTGAAAAACCATATCCGCAAGTTCTTGAAAAGATATTTTCTAAAAGTGATAGTATTATTGTCTTTACAGATTTTGCAGGTAAAATAGCACCTCTTATATCTAAATTGAATAAAGGAAATAATCTTGTTCTAATAATAGATCACCATCCGGCGGAAGTATCCCGGGATGAAAGTGTAATAAATCTGGATGGAGAACTCTTTGGCCTTAAGGGAGATCGTGATATATCTGCTTCTTCCACATGTTTTCTTTTTGCAAGGGTGATGCTGGAAAGCATTGGCCTAAGTGCTGATTCGATGTCTCATCTTGGAGCCTTAGGCGCAATTGGAGATGGGTTTTTAGTTAATGGAGCTCTTTCCGGTGTGAACAGAGAAGTAATGGAAATTGCAGAGAAGCTGAATTTAGTTCGAGTTGTTAAAAACGATCATGGTGAAGAATATTTTATTACTCTTTCTGGTGTTGAATATACTGCTGAAGAAATTTGTATATCTTTGGATACCCTTGGTGGAGTAGGTTACTATCAAAATGGTACAGCTCTTGGAATTGAGCTCTGTCAGAATGGGTTAACCCAGTCACTAAAAAAAATAATAGATGAACTCAATATAAAGAAAGAAGAAATATTTTCGGAAGAAATACAAAATCTTAAGCAGGGAATAAAAACTACAGAGAATCTTCACTGGTTTAATGTACAGGATAGATTTAAACCTATGGGCGTTAAAATGATAGGTGTTTTTTGTAATCAAATAAAAAACATGGATTTTTTGGATGAAACTAAATATCTTGCTGGATTCCAGACAGTATCTAATGAAGTTCCCGGATTTGGTGAAATAGAATTTAATTCCACAAAGATATCTATGAGAGTATCTGATTTTCTTAAAGATAAGATAAGAGGTGGAAATTATCCTGGATTAAGTAGTTTCCTACCTCAAGCTACTCATAATATCGGAGGTTTTGCAGATGCCTGTCATGGATTGTCTGCAGCCACAACTGTAAAAATTGGGCAGGAAGAAGTTTTAATCAATGAAATAGAGAAAGAACTAAAAAAACTGGAGATGAATTAAAATGGGAACAGGAAAAGGATTTGGTAAAACAATACTTATAGGGGATCAGTTTGTACTATGGGAAATTCCTGCAATACTTTCAGCGATACCCTTTGAAACATCATGTAAAGTGGAAAAAATTGAATCTGGAACTGGTTGGACTTTGGTAGATAATAGAATAGAAGTTCCTGGTTATAAAAAAGCAAAGAATGCAGATAGTATTGCATCTTTTAATAGGATGATAGAAGTTTTAGGGCTGGATCTTGAAAAAACTCCAATTAAAATAACTGTTGCCGGAGATCTCCTTGCAGGTAGTGGGGTAGGTGCCAGTGCTGCTATTTGTGTTTCTTTTGCAAGAGCCTGTAATGAAGAATTTAATTTGGGTTTGGATATTTTAGGAATCAATCATGTAGCCTGGGAAGGTGAGTTTGGTTATCATGGACTTCCAAGTGGAGTTGATAATACTGTTTCTACCTATGGTGGTATAATTCAGTATAAAATTAAAGATGGTGTTAAACAGTTTGATCGAATAGATATTTCTGAACCTGTAGAAATAGTTTTAGGCAATAGTGGTGTAACTGCTAATACAGCAGCATTAAAAGGTTTTTTGGAGGAACAGGAGAAAAGTGATCCTTCTCTATTTAATTCCCGTTTGGATAAAATAAGAAACCAGGTTAAAGATCTTGGAGATTCTCTATCTGGAGGAGATCTGAAAAAAACTGGACAAATTATGACAGACAATCATAAAATTCTTATAGATATGGGACTTTCTCATGAAAGACTTATTTATTTATGTGATTTAGCAAATTCTCTTGGAGCGTATGGTTCAAAAGTCACCGGTGGAGGCAGAGGAGGGTATATGCTTGCTCTTACTCCAGGAAAAGAACTTCAGGATAAGGTGGCTTCTGCTTTTGAGGCTGAAGGCGTTCCTACTATAAGGACGACTATTGGCGGGAAACCTACTGATAATACAAAGACACAAATTCTGACTTGAATGTACGGGCAGCCACACAGGGTCTGCATAGCAAATCTTGTGGGACTGCCCCTAC
>JAOZPU010000163.1 GCA_029932585.1 Spirochaetia bacterium
ATAAGCATATAGTGAAATCACTTTTTTATGGGAACAGTGCTGCTATGGTTCATAAACCATAGAAAAAAAGAAGGGAAGCTATATAATTATGTTAACTAAATACAGTTTTAGGATACTCTCCCTAACATCTTTATTATTTATTGTAGCCAATTACCATAATCTCTATTATCCTGTTTATTTAAGTGGTCCTCTATGCCTGATTCCCTGGTTAATTTATGATTTGTTTCTTTCCGGGCATATTAAATCCGGTAAATATACAGGTCTTCTTTTGGAATCACTATCTGTTCTTTCGGCAATGATATTACTGGATACATATCTTTTTTCCGGATTTTTGATTATAGTATTTTTTGCCAATTTCAGATTATGGCAATTAAAATTTGCTGTTTTTATTAATACTGGAATAATTATTATTTTTGTATTATTAAAGATTTTTTCAGGATCTGAAATTGAATCTCTTGTAGTTCTTATTCCCGTCAGTCTTTTAAGCTATTTTTTAAATAAGCTTAGCATTGAAACAGATTCTGAACTAAAAGCAGAGATCGAAGCTCAGCAAAAACAGATAGATGGGAAAAATAAGCTTTTATCAACACTTTCCCATGAGCTGAGGACTCCACTGGCAGTGATAAAGACTTCTACAGAAATTATTCTGGAGGGAAGACCTGGAGAAATTAATTCTACACAAAAAAGATTTTTAACAGCGGTTCTTGATAATACAATGAGGATGGTTCGATTTGTTGATACCATTCTGGCAAGCATAAAAGTTGAGTATGCATGGTTTAGAATGAATAAAAAACCAATGGATATTAGAACTGTTATTAAAAAAGTATGTAATGATCTACTTCCTTTTATTACATCCAGAGATCAGGAGTTAAAATATACTTACCCAAATCTAATCAGCAGGACAATTGCTGATGAAAACTGGATTCAGCAGGTTCTTATTAATCTAATACATAATGCAAGTAAGCATGTTGGAAAGGAAGGAAGAATAATTATTTCTGTTACAGAAAATGAGCAATGTATTGTAGTATCTGTTTCTGATGATGGCAGCGGTATAATCAATCAGGAAAAACCAAAGATATTTTCTGAGTTTTATCAGGGGAGTGAAGCAGATGATGAAAATATGGATGGAGTAGGGTTAGGGTTATCAATAGTAAAAAATGTTATAGAAAAACATAATGGAAAAGTTTATGTAGGTTCCGTTGCAGGACTTGGAACTACTCTATCTTTTACACTTCCAAAAGAGGGTGGTGCTGGATGCAGTTCAAAATTTTAATTATTGAAGATGAACCTGATATTGCAGGTATGCTGGAATACCTTCTTAGGGATGAGGGGTATAATGTAACAGTTGCTTATACTGGTGAAGATGGACTTAAACTTGTGGATCAAGAGGAATTTCATTTAATTGTGATGGACCTTTCTCTTCCGGGTATTGATGGTCTGACAGTTTGTAATAGAATTAAGCAGAGTTCAACTGTTCCCATAATAATACTCAGTGCCAGGGATAAAGATAGTGATGTAATATCCGGTTTGGAAATAGGTGCAGAAGATTACATAACAAAGCCCTTTAATCATAGAGAATTTATATTAAGAGTTGGTAAGATTCTAAATAGATTGAAATTGATAGATAAGCATAAGGTAATAAAAATTGATAAAATAGAAATTAATCATGAAAAAGATGAAGTTTCTATAGACTCTAAAAGAATTAATCTTACTCCTAATGAATATTCCCTCTTATCCTGCCTTGCTTCCAGAGCCGGTTGGGTAGTTTCGTGGCAGGCCCTGTTAAAAGGGGTGTGGGGGCATGAAGACTGGGAAGGGGGTAGGGAGATGGTAAAGGTTAATATTCAAAGGCTTCGTAAAAAAATTGAACCAGATCCCCACAGTCCGGAATATATTTTGAATGAATGGGGCAAGGGATACCGGTTTAAGAGTAGTGATAGTGGAGAATAATTTTCTAAGAAAAGAAGTCGAATATATCAAGAATTTCATTATGATCAGGAACTACAAGTGTGAAATAAAATAATCAGATATTATTACTCTCTCAAGATAAAAATATCCGATTATATGTGTTTAAGAAAACACTATTAAGATAATTTGGTTAAACTGCTTCATACTGTCTGTTACCAATTTGTTACTTAATTGTTACCTAATTGTTTCTTGCATAATCCTGTAAGTCGGGTTTTAATATATAATAGATATATTTTCATACCAAAATGGAGGATTATGAAATGAAAAAAACACTAATTATTATTCTGCTGGCTTTGCTGCTAATTTCAACAGTATTTATCGGGTGTAGCAAAAAGAGTGAAAAAGAAGAGAGAGTTACTGCATACACTACTCTGGATGAAGAACTTGCAAGAAACGTTTTTAAGGCATTTACTGCAGAAACAGGTATTCAGGTAGATTGGGTTAGACTTTCAACAGGTGAAACAGTTGCAAGACTTGAAGCAGAGAAAGAAAATCCACAGGCCAGTATCTGGTTTGGCGGTGTTGGAATTGGACATATTGAAGCAAAACAGAAGGGTCTTACTATGCAGTACGATTCTCCTGCTGCACAGATGCCCCCTCAGTTTAGAGATAAGGATCACTACTGGTCTGGTATCTATACCGGTGCACTTTGTTTTGAAAGTAATATACAGAAACTTGAGAAATATGGTCTGAAAGCTCCTACTTCCTGGGCAGATATTACAAGCCCTGCTTATGAAGGTCAGGTTCAGATGGCTAATCCTGGTTCATCCGGAACTGCCTATAATGTTCTTGCTACTTTAGTACAGATATATGGTGAAGAAGAAGCTTTTGAGTATATGAAGGGATTGGATAACAATATAACCCAGTATACCCGTTCAGGTTCTGCTCCAGGAAAGAATGCAAGTATTGGTGAGACCACCATTGCTATTGGGTATTCTCATGATGGTGTAAAACTTGTAGATGCAGGTTATCCTCTTGAGATTACATTTCCTTCCGAAGGTACCGGTTATGAAGTTGCTTCGATCTCTCTTATAAAGGGCGGTCCTGCTGATGAACTGGAAGCAGCTAAAAAATTATATGACTGGGGTCTTGGTAAAACTGCCGGTGCTCTTTATGCAAAAACATTTGTTGTTCCTTTCGTAGATGTCCCCCTTGCAAAGGGTGCAAAACCTGTTTCTTCTCTTAATGTAATTGATCAGGATGATGCCTGGGCAGCTGCAAATAAAACTCGTCTTGTTGAAAAATGGAATGAGATTATTGAAGGCGGAGAAGCCAAAACAGAAGCTAAAAAATAATTTTTATTTTACTAACCCCTCCTTTTTACTAGGAGGGGACTTTCTATAATAACTGTAAATGTGTATATCCGGACAGGAGGTTAGACAATAATGGCTAACAGTAAATTAAAAAGAAGACTAAATAGAGGCAGCTTTCATCAGCTGACCAGTGATCCTGCTCTCCTTATTGGAGTGGTATTGATCCTGGCCTCTCTTGTTCTGTTTATTGTATATCCTCTTTATTCGGCAATGAAGTTAAGTCTTTCTCAGGATGGTGCTTTCTCACTAAGTCAGTATAAGTATATATTTACCCACAGTTATTATAGAAAGTCAATTATGAATTCGATAATGCTGGGAGCAAGTGTTGCAACACTTGCTACTTTTATTGGATTTATATTTGCCTATGCAATTGCTAAGGGGAAAATAAAAGGATCAGGTTTTTTTCAGTCTATGGCTATTCTGCCAATTATTTCTCCCCCCTTTATGTTTGCTCTTTCAGTTATTCTCCTTTTTGGAAGGAACGGGCTGATAACGGCAAAATTACTTCATCTTGATACAGGTGGTGTCTATGGTCTTAAAGGACTTATTATAGTTCAGGTTATAACAATGTATCCCATTGCTTATATGACCCTGGTTGGAATTCTTCAGGGGATAGATCCTGACCTGGAAACCTGTGCAATGAACCTTGGGGCAAAGCGTTTAAAAACTTTTTTTACTGTAACTCTGCCTCTGGCATTACCTGGTATTTTTGCTTCCTGGCTTCTTGTATTTGTTGGATCATTAACAGATTTTGGTAATCCTATAATTATAGGTGGTGAGTTCGATGTCCTTTCGGTTCGGGCGTATCTTGAGTTTACCGGAATGGGCAATCTTCCCAGAGGTGCTGCTCTTGCTATGCTTTTACTTATTCCGACAGTCGGAGTTTTCTTTATACAAAAATATATTATTAAAAATAAAGCTTATGTTACTATAACGGGAAAATCTTCCCGTAGAGGATCTACTTCTGTTACAAATGGTGCAAAAACCGGACTGTTTGTATTTGCTCTGGGAGTATCACTTTTTGTACTAATGTTCTATGTAACAATTATTTCTGGAAGTTTTATAAAACTATGGGGAGTTGACTGGTCGCTCACTCTAAGACATTTTGTCTATGCCTGGGATGTCGGCTTAACAACCCTTAAGAACACACTCGTCCTTGCTACTATTTCTACACCAATTACTGCTGTTTTAGGTATGGTTATAGCTTTTATAGTAGTGCGAAAATCCTTTGCTGGTAAACAGATTCTGGATTTTTTATCTATGCTCAGCTATGCTATTCCAGGTACTGCTGTTGGTATAGGTTATATTCTTGCCTTTAATAAGGCTCCTTTTAAACTTTCAGGAACAGCTTTTATTTTAATTGCCGTGTATGTTTTTAGAAATGTTCCTATAGGAGTTCAGGGTGGTATTGCAGCCCTAAAGCAAATATCCGGGGATATAGAGGAATCTTCCACAAATCTTGGCGCATCAACAGCATATACTTTTAGGAAGATAACACTGCCTCTGGTTAGGCCTGCTTTTTTTGCGGGAGCTACATTTGCTTTTGTTCGCAGTATGACTGCTATTAGTGCAATAATATTTCTTGTATCAGCCAGGTGGAATCATCTGACTGTATTAATACTTGCTCAGACAGAAATTATGCGTCTTGGAGCTGCCTCAGTTTTGTCATTTGCCTTAATTGTGGTAATTATGGCATTTATTTTTATTATTATGAAACTGACCGGATTAAAACAGTCCCAGATTTTTGGTACAACAAATTAGGAGTCAATAATGGAACAAAAAAAGAATAAGGACTATCTTGTTTTAAAAGATATAACCAAGATTTTTAGTGATGGTAGAGGTAACGATGTTACAGCAGTCGATAATATTTCTTTGACAATTAAAAAAGGTGATTTTGTAACACTTTTGGGTCCTTCGGGATGTGGAAAAACTACCACCCTGCGTATGGTTGCCGGGTTTGAACTTCAAACAGCAGGTGACATTTCTTTAGGTGATAAGCTTATTAATGATATAGCACCCTTTGACAGAAACATGCCCATGGTTTTTCAAAGCTATGCACTGTTTCCACATCTTACAATATTTGAAAATATTGCCTATGGCCTTAAAATTCGTAAACTCTCCAAAGAGGTAATAAAAAATGACGTGGCTATGGTCTCTCAGATGGTAAATTTGGTGGGTCTTGAAAACAGATACCCTGGTGAACTCTCCGGTGGTCAGCAGCAGCGGGTTGCTCTTGCAAGAGCTCTTGTTTTGAAACCGGAAATAATTCTTTTTGATGAACCACTTTCCAATTTAGATGCGAAGCTTAGAATACAAACAAGGACAGAAATTAAGCGTGTACAGCAGATGATGGGTATAACTGCTCTATACGTTACTCATGATCAGTCTGAAGCTCTTAGTATGTCTGATCAGATAGTTATTATGAACAGAGGTGAAATAGCCCAGGTTGGGACACCGGAAGAGATATACGATCATCCAAACAGTTCTTTTGTTGCTGATTTTATTGGGAATGCCAACTTTATTGATGCAACTGTATCTGAAATTGGTTCAGATTCTATTACTGTTACTGTACAGGGAAAGACTCTTACAGTCAAAAAAACAGATGAAGTTTTCTCTGAAGGGGAGGAAGTTTCCCTTGCTATTAAGCCGGAGGCGGTTGATGTAAGTATTGAGCCCACAGGTTTTACAGGGAAACTGGATGTAAGTTCGTTTTTGGGATCGATTACAGAGTATAAAATTGAGTTTGAGAATAGTTTTATAACAGCTGTTCATTCAAATACAACAGGTTATACCATGAAGCATTACAAGATGGGTGAAGAGGTCAATATAAATTTTAATAAGGAATTTTTTCGTATATATAAGAAGTAGGGGTAGGTCGAGACCTACCCATACTTCTACATTCATAATAAAATTTCTTCTCTAACAGGATCGAACATCTGTTCCAGAATTTTATATATCCCGTCATTATCATTTGTATCTGCAATAATATCAGCT
>JAOZPU010000030.1 GCA_029932585.1 Spirochaetia bacterium
TTGTAGATATCTTGGCTTTCTCATATACAGTAGTATGGGGGAAAAGTATATTTTGCTTTTAAAATATAAAAATATAGAATTATTTTTCTTTTTGTTCCTCCGTCCCCATTTTTCACAAATATTACCCATAGTTCTGGAAGAATAAAAAATTCAATTCTTAACCTTCTATAGATAGACTCCCTAACTTGTTTTATTTACTCTGAAGTAAAAACTAAATTTATCCCGTACTAACTATCGGGTTCGTAGTAATGGCAACTATCATGTCTGTGTTCCAGTTTCTGGGATAATAATTTAATAAGCAGTTATATTTCTGATAAAAAATTGATAGTTGACTCTATATATTATTTTTCCTATATTATCTTCACAAAGAGATTTCAGGAGAAATAGATGAAAGCAGATAAAGATCTGATTATTATAGGTGCAGGACCTGGAGGCATGGCTGCAGCACAGTATGGTGCCAGGGCAAATCTTAAGGTTTTAGTTATTGAACAGATGGCACCTGGAGGACAGGCGTTAAATATAAGTGACCTTGAAAATTATCCAGGAATTCCGGAACCAATTTCTGGATTTGAGTTTTCGCAAAATATGGAAAAACAGGCCGAAACATTTGGAGCAGAGTTTCTAACAGCTTCTGCAACAAAATTAATCAAAAATGGAGATATTTTTACTGTAACAACCTCCAATGGAGAGTTCACATCTCTGGCTGTAATAATGTCCACTGGAGCAAAACCACGTTTACTGGAAGTAAAAGGGGAAAAAGAATATTCCGGTCGGGGAGTTTCTTATTGTGCAACCTGCGATGGACCCTTTTTTAAGGATAAAAAAATTCTTGTAGTTGGTGGTGGCGATGCAGCTTGTGATGAGGCTTCTTTTTTATCTAATTTAAGTTCTAAAATTACAATGATTCATAGAAAAGATAGATTTAGAGCCCAAAAATCTTTAGCTGACAGGGTTATGAAAAATAAAAAAATAAAGGTTAAATTCAACACTGTTTTAAAAGAGATTAAGGGCGATTTTAAGGTTGGAAGTGTCATTCTGGAAAATACATTAACCGGCAAAGTTAAGGAAGAAAAAATGGATGCTGTATTTATTTTTATAGGGTCCCTTCCTCAAACTTCTTTAATTCCTGATGAAAAAACAGATGAAGGCGGATTTGTAATTACTAATCAAAGAATGGAAACAGAAACTCCCGGATTATTTGTTGTGGGGGATCTTCGGGCAACTCCATTCAGACAGGTTATTGTAGCAGCTGGAGAAGGAGCTGTTGCCACCCATTGTGCTACCCAGCATATCGATGATATAAAAGGGATGCGCTACGTGTAGCATTCATGGTATAAATATGATCATCCCTAGAGACCCACGGCCGTGCGTCTCTACGGATATGATGGGGATGGGATGAAAAAAATAAAAACATTTACTGTTATTTTCATCCTCCTGTTTCCCTATATCCTCCAGGCCCTCCCCCAATTTTTTGATAACACAGAACCTGATCTGCTTATAGAATCAATTATTTCTGAAATGGATAATACAGAACTCCTGGGTCAGGTTATGCTTCTGGGATACTACGGTCTTGATCCATCAGATGATATTCTTGATTGGATAAAGAATAAAAAAATAGGTGGAGTTAAAATTTTTGGTTGGAATGTTTCTAATCTTGAAAGGTTAGGCAGAAGTATTTCTACTATGCAAAAAGCTGCTGCAGAGAATCCTTTGGCAATACCCCTTTTTATAGCAACAGATCAGGAAGGGGGATGGGTCAGGCATGTAAAAGGGAGAACATCCATTACTCCTGGAAACATGAGTATTGGAGCAACATCACTGCCTCGGGATGCATATCAAACAGGAAAATACATAGGTCAGGAATTAAAAACTATTGGTATAAATATGAATTTTGCTCCGACAGTTGATATCTATACAAACCCTGAAGCAAATGTAATTGGCCCAAGAGCTTTCTCGTCTGATCCATTACTAACAGCTACACTTTCAACTTCATTTTTCCAGGGACAGGATAGCACCTCTGTTATAAGCACAGCAAAACATTTTCCAGGGCATGGTTCAGCAGCAGGAGATTCCCATGGAATGCTCCCAATTGTTAATGCAAATTTTCAAACTCTTTGGGAAAGAGAGCTTTTACCCTACCGATTTCTTATAAAACGGGGCATTCCTGCAATAATGAGCGGCCATATTGCATTTCCAGCAATTACCGGCAACAATATTGCTGCATCAGAATCTAAATATTTTATAACAAATTTACTACGGGAAAAACTGGGTTTTGAAGGAATAATAATAACAGATGATATGGTTATGGAAGGAGCAGATATTAGATCGTTAGGAATAGAAAAAGCCTGTTATAATGCCCTTGATGCCGGAAACAATATTATAATGATATCCAGAACTACTTCAACTTATCAAAAAATTTGGGATTTTCTTTATAAAAAAATTCAAACAGATAAAGACTTCAAAGATAAAATTACTTCATCCGTTTTTAGAATATTAAAAACAAAGATCAACTATCTTAAAAGAAAGGATGCTGTTAAGCTTTATCCGGATATAGATAAAATAACAAACACTATTCCAAATTCCCAGGGAAGTGATTTTTTCCTGGATCAGGCATTTAGAAGTGTTAGTATTTTAAGAGATAAAGAACTTCCAATAAATATAAGTGATGAAAGCAAGGTTCTTCTTGCTGCTCCTTACAGGACTTTTCTATCAGAAGGGAAAAAACAAATTAAAAATGCATCTACTTACTACTTTCCATTTATTCCTGAAAAAGAGTATGAAAACAATATTTTAAAAGATTTTAATAATAAAGCACAAAATTATGATAGAATAATATTTTGTCTTGTCAATAATTTTAGTCTTGAAATGTTAAAAACTCTGGAAAATATTCCAGTGGAAGTTACAGTAATTTCAGCACTAACCCCGGTATATATACAGGGAGAAAACTGGATTAACTCTGCTGTGGCAGTTTATGGAACAGGAGTTGAATCATTTATGGCAGGATTTTCTGCTATTTTGGGTACTTATTCACCCGAGGGCATTGTTCCTCTGAAAAATCTACAAAACTGGGGAAATAATTAGTGGCAGTATATGAACTAACTTCATCATTAAGTAAGCCATTTATAAATTTTGTCAAAATATTTGAATATAAATCTATCTCTTTTATTTCCAGGATATATAAAAATGGCCAATTAGTTATTCCATCATCAACAATAGGTAAAATTTTCTGTGAAGTTTCAGATACAAATTTTGAGATAATAAAGAATGTTATAATGATCACATCTGGTGGAATAGTTATGCCTATCTTTTCTGATAAAGCCCCCTCTTCTGAAATATTAAAAATTATGATTAAAAATATTCTAAAATATAAAAAAAATATTTATTGTATTCTGGGCATTACTGAAGATACTGAACTTATAAAAAAAGAACTTGTATATTCAGCATGTTCAACAATTAATTACTCTCTTTTAAGTGATAATACTCACAAACAATTTACAAACAAAATTAGATCTCTTACAGTTAAAAAAGCAAAAAAAAGAGATGCTGCATCTCTATTCCCACTGGAAAAATCTTACTTACTTGAAGAAGTACTGGTAGAAAACACCAGTATAAATACTCACGCTGCTTTACTTAATTTAAGAAAAACATGTACAAATCAAAGTGTTTTTTATGCAATAGTAGATAAACAAATAGTGGCAAAGGTAAATACAAATGGAAAAGGTTTTGGTTATAACCAAATTGGAGGTGTTTATACAAAACCCGAATACCGAAATCAGGGGATTTCAACATACCTTATGGAATATTTATTAAATGAAATTCATCTATCAAAAAAAAATGCTGTCCTTTATGTAAAAAAAGAAAATGATCCCGCTCTTTCACTATATAAAAAACTTGGATTTAAAATAATAGATAACTATAGCGCTCATTATATAAGTAACCATTAATTTTTATAAAATGTTACAAACAATAACCGGCTGCAAAGCAACCGGCTATTAATTAACTATTGTAAAATCGCTTAAATAATTGCTTTCATTGAAGTCATATGCCCACGTAATATTTTCCCAACTTTTTCTACTCCAGTATTTCTAAGAGCTTCATTAACCTCAATAAGCTTTATATTATCAACACTATTATCAGAAACCGAAAGAGGTTTACCAATTACATCAGAATCAATTGATTTCATAAAATCTGCAAGCATTGGAATACATTTACTTGCAAAAAGATAATTACCATATTCTGCAGTATCCGATATTACAACATTCATCTCATAAAGTTTTTTTCTTGCTACTGTATTTGCAATTAAAGGAACTTCGTGCAGTGATTCATAGTATGCTGATTCAGGTTTAATTCCAGCAGATACCATTGTTTCAAACGCAAGTTCAACTCCTGCTTTTACAAATGCTACCATTAAAATTCCATTATCATAGTATTCCTGTTCACTAATCTCTTTATCTGTTGCTTTTGTGTTCTCAAAGGCTGTTTTCCCGGTTTCTTCTCTCCATGTTAGCAGGTCTTTATCATCCGCAGCCCAGTCTTCCATCATTCCGGAAGAAAATGCACCACTCATAATATCGTCCATATGCTTCTTAAACAGATCTCCCATTAGTTTTTTTAGTTCTTCTGAAAGTTCATAAGCAACTATTTTTGCAGGATTAGAGAGTCGGTCCAGCATATTGGTAACACCTCCATGCTTGAGTGCTTCTGTAATTGTTTCCCATCCATACTGAACAAGTTTTGCTGCATATTCTGAATCTATTTTATTCTCAATCATCTTGTCAAAACAGAGTAATGACCCTACTTGAAGTATTCCGCAAAGAATAGTCTGCTCACCCATAAGATCAGATTTTACTTCTGCTATAAAAGAAGAATGAAGAACTCCAGCCTTATGTCCACCTGTTCCGGCAGCATATGCTTTTGCAATTTCAAGACCATCACCATTAGGGTCATTCTCTCGATGAACAGCAATAAGAGTGGGAACACCGAAACCTCTTTTATATTCTTCACGAACCTCAGTTCCAGGTGATTTTGGTGCGACCATGACAACTGTAAGATCATCTCTTATCTGCATACCCTCTTCTACAATATTAAATCCATGGGAATAAGCAAGGGCTGAGCCTTTTTTCATTAAGGGCATTACTTCTTCTACAACAGATCTATGCTGTTTATCAGGAGTAAGATTACATACCAAATCTGCTGTAGGAATCATCTCTTTATAAGTACCAACTTTAAAGCCATTTTCTGTAGCATTTTTCCAGGACTGTCTTTTTGATTTAATAGAAGATTCTCTAAGAGTATAAGATACGTCCAAACCACTGTCGCGCATATTAAGTCCCTGGTTTAACCCCTGTGCACCACAACCAATAATTACAACTTTCCTGCCCTTAAGTTTTTCGACACCTGTAAATTCACTCTCATTCATAAACCGGCACTGTCCCAGTTCTTCTATTTGTAGTCTTAATGGTAAAGAATTAAAATAATTCATAATTAATCTCCTGTTCTTATTGTTTATTTGTTAATATATCATATATATTTGTTGTGTTAAATGGTTCAATTGTCTTATAATGTTGTTATTTATGCAACCAAAGGAAGCGTCAAATGGATATAATACAATTAAAACATTTTTTAAGTATTACAGAAACACTTCATTTTGGGAAATCGAGTATTCGCTGTAACCTAAGCCCCTCTGCTTTCACAAGAAGCATAAAAAGATTGGAAGCTGATCTTGGATACAATCTTCTTGAAAGAAATAACAGATCGGTAATGCTAACACCAGCTGGTGAGTTGTTTAAAGAATATGCTGTTGATATATTGGATAAGCTAAAAGAATTTAAAAATACTGCTGTTATTAATGAAACCAATCTTAAAGGGGAAATTTCCCTCTACTGCACCGTGACTGCCTGTTACAGTATACTCCCTCCAATTATTGAAGATTTTAGATTAAAGTACCCTGATATTCATATAAATCTAATTACAGGGAATGAATCAAGTACTATGCAGAAAGTTATGGATGAAGAAGTTGATATTTCTATAATTTCTATGCCTGAAAAATTACCTGGAAATATAATATTCCACCCTATTACAATAACTCCTCTTGTTTTTGTTGCTCCATCTTTTAATACTGCTTTTTTACAGGGGAACAGCCAGAAAATTGATCTTGAAAATACACCATTCATACTCCCGGAAAAAGGTGTTGCAAGAAAAAGAGCAGATCGCTGGTTTCATAATAAAAATATTAGTCCGGAAGTGTATGCACAGGTTTCAGGAAATGAAGCAATACTCGCTATGGTCAGTTTAGGCTGCGGGATTGGTCTTGTACCCGAACTTGTAATCGATAAAAGCCCTTTTAAGGATAAAATAAGGATTGTTGATATAAAACCTGCTTTTGAATCTTATCTTGTTGGGATTTGTATGAATAAAAGTAAAAATAATAATCCTATTATAAAAGTATTTAGTGAAATAGTACAAAACAGAAAAGAATTGAAGGATTATTAAAATGTTAAAAATTGAAAATATCAGCTTAAAATTGAATAGAAAAATTATACTTAACAATATAAGTGCAGATTTTTCAGATGGAAAAGCATGGATAATTGCAGGAATAAATGGCAGTGGTAAGTCTGTACTTGGTAAAGTATTGGCAAACATTTTAACCACTGATACAGGTATCATCACTGGTTCTGTTACTACATCCTATTCCTCATTTGAACTCCAGGACAAAATAATGGAGTCTGAAAGAAAAAAAGATGCATCCAGATTGATGCATGGTGCTACGGATAAAGGAACAAGTGTAAAGAAATGGCTTCTTTTAAAGGATTATAAAGATAAAGTTTATGCTGATAAACTATTATCTATGTTTTCTTTAAATATGATACTTGATCAAGGTCTTAGAAATCTTTCAACAGGTGAATTTAGAAAAATCATTCTTGTTTCAGCACTCCTAAAAAAACCGGACTTATTAATTATAGATGATCCATTTGATGGATTGGATAAAGATTCAAGAACCAACCTCAAAGAAATAATTAATGAAATAGTAAATAATAATCAAAAATTAATTATTATTACAAGCAGAGTGGAAGATATTTTTGAAGAATGTTCACATATGCTTCTTCTTTCTAAAGGATGTGTCAAATATTCCGGAAAAATTAAAAAAGGAATAAGTAAATTTCTTGAGGAACAAAACATTGAAAAAGAATATAATTTAACTAAGAATACCCCTATCCTTGAAGGAAATATTAAATATAGGAGCAACAGCGAACCCCTTATAGAGATGAAAGATGTTTCTGTAAAATATGGAGAATTAGATGTTCTAAATAAAATAAACTGGAATGTAAATAGAGGTGATAAATGGAAAATTACAGGTGTTAACGGATCAGGTAAATCTACCCTTTTAAGCCTGATAAATGGTGATAATCAGCAGGCGTATTCCAATAACATTTCCCTTTTTGGCCGAAGAAGAGGTAGTGGAGAAAGTGTTTGGGATATAAAAAAAAGGATTGGATTTATTTCCGGGGATTTTCAGCTTAATTATAGGGTAAGAACCACAGTTTTAGATGTCATACTATCCGGTATCTACGATTCTGTAGGCCTTTATACTGAAATTAGTAAGATAGATATTGAAAATGGTATTAAATGGTTGGATTATATTGGGTTGGCTAAAAAAAAGAACTCAATGTTTAGAGAACTCTCTTATGGGGAAATGAGAATGGTGCTGCTTGCCAGAGCTGTAATCAAAAATCCGGACATTCTAATACTGGATGAACCATGCCAGGGACTTGATAACTATAACAAAGAAAAAATACTTCTATTATGTGAAAAAATTGGATCTGATCCATCCAGTACCATTCTTTTTGTTACTCATGATCAAAGTGTAAATCTTAAATGTTTCAGTCATTCATTGGTTCTTACCAAAAATACTGTTTAGCCTTCTAAATCAGAAGCACGCCTGCTTGCCATATCAACTGCATCCATTACTGTTGCGGTAAGGCCACCCTCTTCAAGTGCCCGAATACCTGCAATAGTAGTTCCACCAGCAGATGTAACTTTTGTAAGCAGATTGATGGGATTTTCAATTTCTCCACCAGACTGCAAATTCTTAGTTAATATTGCAGAAGCACCCTTTACCGTCTGTATTGCAATAGATAAAGACTGATTATAAGGGATACCCTGTTCTGTACCACCCAGGGCAAGAGCATGGATAAAAGATAAAACATATGCAATACCACTACCGGATAGTCCTGTAAAGGCAGACATTTGAGTCTCTGAAAGAACTATTGCTTTTCCCATAGATTCTGCAATAAGAACAGCTTCTTTTATAAACTCTTCAGAAGTATTTTCCCCATAAGAAACAGCTACAATAGCTTCTCCCACAGTAGCTGCAATATTAGGCATAAACCTGATTATATTTTTACTTCCTGATCTTTCCTCAAAATATTTAATAGTTTTTCCTGCTGCAATAGATATTATATTTTTATTATTTGTGTATTTTGAGAGCTTCTCTAATAGACCATCAAGGTACTGGGGTTTTACAGCAAGAATAATAATATCTGAATAGGAACAAAAATCTTTATAATTATCTGATTTGAATATCTTACCAGATACAGTTTTAGCTACCTGTTCTGCCTTTTCTCTATTTGTATCCATTATTCCTATTACAATATCAGGAAAACTTTTTTTTAATCCTTCTGCAATTGCAGCACCCATATTACCAACACCAATAATTCCAATCTTCATCTAAATAGCTCCTTGATAAATAATTCTATACAAATTGAAATATTTTTTGTACAGACATTACATTTAACGCATCCACAACATGCAATACAATACATTTTCTATATTCGTAGAGACGCCCAATTTGGGCGTCTCTACGAATCTCTACGAATCTCTACGAATCCCATTCCAAACGATGCAAATGCCCCTCTTTCTGCAAACCGACAAATCCCATTTGCCTATGAACCTCATATGCAATTATTGCTGCTGAATTTGATAAATTCAGAGACCTTGCTGCATGAACCATGGGAATTCTTACACTCCTGCTGTGATTCCTGGCTAAAAGCTCTTCAGGCAGACCTTTTGTCTCTTTTCCAAAAACAAGAAAGCATCCTTCCTTATATTTAAAATCTGAATAAACTGTATCTGCTTTTGTAGTAATATAAACTACCTGACCAGCTTCGGTAGTCTCTAAAAATTCTTCAACAGAATCATAATAACTAACTTTAAGAAGATTCCAATAATCAAGGCCTGCTCTTTTAAGGTATTTATCATCTACAGAAAATCCCAAAGGCCTGATTAGATGTAAATTTGCACCAATAGCAGCACATGTTCGGGCAATATTACCCGTATTCTGAGGTATTTCAGGTTCAACTAAAACTATATTAATAGACATAAAGATATGATAACCGTTTAAATGTATAAGGGGAAGGTCTTGCTGTTTTTTCCTCCTGAGGTTAAAATTGCCCTATAAAATGAAAACTGATAAAATTAAAAACAAAATACATAAAAGAATTAAAGCTAATGATGCTTACTTTGAGATTAATTGGTCTAAATTTAAAAAGGCAGAAAAATATGATATTAATTCATCAGTCCCTGCAGAATCCGGAGTCTTTGAATTATACTATATGGATAATAAAAAACGGTTAAATTTAATGTATATCTCCAGGGTGTGGTTTGGAGGACTAAGATCCACAATAAGAAAACTAACTGATCCTGAGTTGGAATTTGATGAAAAATGGAAAGATGTGCTATTAAAACATGACTGCTACTACCGATACGCCCTATCTGATAGCAATAAAGATATGGAAGATGTTCTTTTCTATTTTAGTGAAGTTCTTTTTCCTGGGGCAAACAGATGTATTGATTCTGACAGATACCAGAATATCTACTTAATTGAAGAATCTCCTGAAAAGTTCAATACTGTATGAAACTGCTTTTCAACATAATCCTTCTTTTTGTGACATTAAATGTTTATGGATCGGAAATTACTTTTACCAGTCTAAAAATCAAAGCTTTTCCTCAGGAATATGACTTATTTCTTAATAAAAATATTCAGAAACCAGTTCAGGTTACAAATAATATAAGAGAATATTTAATTCCCACAAACTCAGATATGTTTTACCTAAGATCTAAAGGATTTCATGATAAATATATTTTTTTGAAACAATTTTCCAATTTGGATTATTTAGAACTAAAAATGGAACAAGTTGAAAGCTCTCTTATATATACAGACATATTAGAGACAGGCAGCCAACCTAAGAGTGTGGAATTTTCTGAAAATGGGGAATATTTTGCTGTTGCCCTGTTAAATGGAGAAGGAATAGAAATATATTCACTTAAAAAAATGGAACGAATCTATTCTCTAAGTCCACCTAGTGAATGGAGTAAAAAGAAAGGATTTGTAGAAACAGTTTTTTTTAAAACCCGTAATGAATTATGGGTTAGTCAGATGACTACAGGAATGATACATGTTTTTGATACCAGAACCTGGAAGTATAAACTTAGCTTTGATTCTGGCGGCTCGTGGCCAAAAGTAATTACTTTAAATAAAAATGAAGATACAGCCTATATTTCGAACTGGACAAGTAAAAATATTTCGGTAATTAAAACTTCAGATTATAGTGTAATAAAAACTATTCCTGTTAATGGAATTCCAAGAGGTATGGCTATATCTCCTGAACAAAATTTTCTTTATGTTGGCAATTTTACATCAGGAGATATTAATAAAATTGATTTAGAAAAAAACGCGCTCATAAAAAATATTGACCTTGGTAATGGAGCACTTCGACATGTAGTTGTATCAACTAAAAATAGAAAATTATATATTTCAGATATGTACCATGGGACAGTCTCTGTTCTTGATCTTAAAACTGATACTGTTGAAAGATCTTTTTATGCAGGAAGTAATATAAATACAATAAAACTTTCAACTGATGAAAAAAAACTTTATATTTCTTCTCGAGGCCGTAATAATGAAGAAGGTTATTTGCAGAAAGGTCCGGAATTCGGGAAAATATATGTATACGATACTGTTCTAAAAAAAATTACAGATTGGACATGGGGAGGGAATCAGCCTACCGGTCTGGCTGTTTCCAGTGACGGATCTACAGTTGCTTTCTCTGATTTTCTGGACCATAGAGTTGAGATTTACCATTTACAGCCCTATGGGGAAATGGCCGTTCTCCCTACGGATTGATTTCCAAAATAATTATGTTATACTGATTGTTATTAATTGATAAAGGAGATTACATGAAAAAAACATTACTCATACTTATGGTTCTTTTACTTTCAGCAACCTTATTTGCTGGTAGTGCAAAAATGGCAGAAGCGGATAAACTACACGAAGATGCTGCTTATGAAGCAGAATTTACGCTACTAAAAGGTGAAATTGCTTCAGCGGACAGTAATAATGATAAATCTGAAATTCTTTGGAGAATGTCCAGAGCAGCTCTGGCCATTACAGATCAGCTCGAACGTGATGGAGCTTCAAAAGACAACCTTCTTTCTGAATTTAAAATTGCCTGGGATTATGCAACAGAATCAATATCCTATAATAAAAATAATTACAATGCTTATTACTGGCGAGCTGCAAATATTGGAAGATGGGGACAGACAAAAGGTATTTTGGATTCTCTTTTTAAAGCTGGCGAAATGAGAGATGATCTTGAAAGAGCAGTAAACAGTAATCCAAATCATGGAGATTCCTACTATGTTCTAGGAATGCTGTACGATTCTGTTCCTGGAGTTATTTCATTTGGGAATAAGGCCTTTGCTGTTTCGCTTGGACGAAAAGCAGTTGATAATCAGGATGAACCAGATAGACCTTATGATTATTCCTACTATCTTGAGCTGTCAAAACATCTTTGGAATAGAAAATGGAATGAAAGGAAACGACTGAGTGAACAGAAAAAGGAAAAGAGTAGATTTGATTCAAAAAGCTCTCAAATGGAAAAAAACTGGTATTATGAAGGCTTAGTTGATTTTTCAAAAGCAACAGCATACAGCGCAGGTGGTATTAAAAACATGTCTGACAGGGAAGAAGCTGTGGTTATATTAGAATGGCTTTTAGTAGAACTAAATAAACTTGATAATAAAAAACCTGGTGATCTCGATGATATAGAGGAAGCAAAAGAACTTTTGGCTGATTGGAAATAGATTGATATCAAATAATATCATTATGTAGGGGATCTGTTCAGGGCAGCCACAAGGGTTTGCTAGCAAATCCTTGTAGACTGCCCCTACAGCCCCTACGTTGTATCACCCCTAACCTTTCGATTTAATAAACTTGCTTTTGTAATTTTATTTCCTTTTTTTCTTATGGCCAGTGCCGCCTGTTCAATTTTTTGGCTCTGCTCATAATTATCTTCAAACATTTCAATCTGTCCTGGTGTATTTATATCTTCCAAAGAACTAAGCCCCAGGCCTATAAGACGGATTTTCTCAGTTTTTTTCCATTTTTTATTAAGAAGTTTATTTGCAATACTAAATAGTTCTTCTGCAGATTTGATTGAAACATTATGAGTTTCCCTTAGAGTAAATGTTGTAAAATCAGAATATCTTAATTTAAGCTGAACAGTCCTTCCCAATTCTTTCTCTTCCAGAACTCTAAACATAACCTTATACGAAAGCTCCAGTAATGTTAATTTGACAACCTCAGGATCCCTGGTATCTTCTCTAAATGTAATTTCGTTACTTACAGACCTATTTTTAATTTTACCAGTATACATTCCAGGATCAATGCCACGGACAATTTTATATAAGAAATCACCCGAAGAACCACCAAGAAGACCCCTCAATTGTGCCTGATTGGCTGCTCTAAGATCTCCGGGAGTATAAATATTACTTTTCTCAAGTCTTTCAAGAGTCTTTTTTCCCAAACCCCATAAATCTTCAAGCTTTAAGGAATCTATAAACTCTATCTCTTTCCCTTTTTGTACTATATATAACCCATTGGGTTTATTATAATCTGAAGCAAGTTTTGCAAGAAATTTATTATGAGCAATACCCACAGAAATATTTAGATTTGTATCTTTTTTTATTCTGTCTTTAATTTTATGTGCAGTTTCTTCAGGAGTTCCAAATAGTTTTTCTGTCCCTGTCATATTTAAAAAAGCTTCATCAACTGAAATCTGAATAACTTCAGGGGTAAAGTCATTAAAAGCTGCCATTATTTTATGGCTTACTTCCTGATACCTTTTCATTCGTACAGGAAGGTATATTCCGTCTCTGCACCTTACATAAGCCTGGGAAATTGGCATAGCTGAATGCACACCAAATTTTCTGGCTTCATAAGAACAGGCGGCAACAACCCCTCTATGACCAGGGCTGGCACCTATAATAACCGGTTTTCCCATATATTCAGGAAAGTCTGCCTGTTCTACAGATGCATAGAATGCATCCATATCTACATGAAATATTAGTTTCTCTTTAATAGAGCTTTTTGCGCTGTATTTCATTTTCTACTTAAAAATAACTTCTTCTCTAATATTTTGTCAGTAAACTGGCGCAAAAAGCCAAAAACAAGCCGAATTAATAGACATCTCAAAATCACCTAGTAGCTTTCAAACTGGCTGTTCAAATTCTCTAAAACAGTCATTCGGTCAGAATCTGTTTCAGTTTTCAGTCTTCTTTGAACAAGGGATTTAAGTGTAGTCCTATCTGCATCTTCAAGAGTACCCATAAGATAATCAGAAATATCTTCATCTGTACTTACATCAAGTAACAGAGCAAGTGATTTTTCATCTCCTAAATGGGATAAAACATATACTGCTCTTTCTTTAATTGTTGACGATTTATCTCCCAACAGCAGTAAAGAAGCAAGGTTTGAAGTTTCTTCTGAACCCATATCTCCAAGGGCTTCCAGTATTGAAATTCTAAATGTATCGTCATCATTTCGTTTAAAACTATTGATAAGTGCTTTCTCAACAGATGGATCTGTAGAAGAAAGTGTTCTCAAAGAATTAACTGCTGCAAGTTTCAGTGTCTCGTCACTCTCTCTTGATGCCACAGAAGCAAGATTATCTGTAATATCTTTATTTACAGTTCCCATCTCACCTAAAGCCTTAATTCCGTATAGTTTTAGCATTCTGTACTTTGAATCTTTAAGCTTTAAAGTAGTAAGAAGAGTTTTCCAGACTTCCTGACGGGCAGAATCGTACCCCATGGAACCTAGTGCCCTAACAGCATTAATTCTCACCTCTATAGATTCTGTCTCACTGGGAACCAGCTTTTGAAGCTCAGTTACTACTTTGACATTATCTGCCGGACTCATTCTATAGAGAGTCCATGTAGCGTTTTTCTTAACCTCGGGATATGTAGACCCCAAAAGGTTTAAAACTGTAACAATAGAGCCGGGATCTGCAATTCTGGAAAGAAGATCAGACGCAACTGTTAAAAATTGTTTATCTGTACTTAGGTTTATGCCTCTGTTTATTCCACCAATTACGACAGGTCCATTCAGTGCATATATTTTTTCCAGTGTATTGGCTGCAGAAAGTCTAACTTCATTATTTTCACTTCCCAGAAACCCAACAACAGGAACCACTGCTTTAAAACCATTTTTATTAATTCCAATGGCATCTATTAGAACTGTTTTAAGTTCGTCAGAAGTTTTGGGATCCTGCAGTAATGCAGAAAAAGATAAAATTGTACTAGGATTGATATCTGAACTTAAAGATTTAACTAATTCGACCAGAACTTCTTCAGATTTTTCTGATTTTAAAATAGGTGTAAGGAGTGCCGTTGCAGCAGCAGTTTTATATGCGGCAATACCACTTATTGCAAGAATTCTTATCTCCGGGTCATTATGCTTAAGATATTCAGTTAAAATTGAGTATACCTTTCTATCCTTTATTCCACTGCTGCTCAAACTGGCAAGGGAGGAAACAATAGTTTTTTCTGTTTCCGGTTCTTTTTCCTCATCTTCCCCGGTATCAAGAAGCGAAAGTATCAGTTTGACACTTTCATCCCCTCCTGTCTTTCCAAGTGCTATAATAAGGGTATTTTTTAGTTTTCCAGGTTCTTCTAATCTTAGGCTGTTCATTAAGATATTTCTGGCTTCTGTACTTCCTATATTTCCAAGAGCTATTGCAGTTTCTATATTATAATCTGAAGATGTCAACAAGTCCTGCAAATAAGGAATAGCTTCTTTTGCTTTAAGTCGGCCTAAAGTGCGTATGGCAGCAAGTACTTTTGTTTTATTACTTGCTTTTTCCTTAATAATTGTATGAATAGTTAAATTAGTTAACAATTCTTTATCATCAGTATTTAATTCAGGCAAAGGATAACCAGCCTCTATCATTCTGAAAAGTTCACGGTTTGCCTGGGCGAATGCATCTTCATACTGCCGCTCTTCTTTTCTGTATGCATTGAGCATAGTTGCAATATAGCCGGCCATTTTCTCTTTAGCGGCCTTCATTGCAGATGGAGTAAGATATAAATCATTTGCACCAAATCGCTCTTTTTCAGAAATTATTTCTTCAATTAAACTGGAATAATTAAGTGAGATAAGTTCTGGTATGTCTCCTGAAGCATTTGTAAGAGAAGATTGTATAGATACGAGTTTCTCCATTGATATAAATCTAAAATTAACACTAACAAAATCAAGAATTTCCTGAACCTGAACTATTCCATCTTTCACCCGGGAATCAGGAATTTTTTCATCCATGTCATCAAGTCGATCAAGTTCCCCATTATCATTTAAATCGATGTAATCATTAGATAATTTAGGAAATATTTTTGTAAATTCACGTCCTAAAGCAGTATCTACAACCTTTGCAGACAGGGAAATACTCAATGAGAAAACCAGAACCAGTACCAAAAGGCAAATTATATATATCTTTTTCATAGTACTCATCCTAATCGATAATTTTCAAACTATCAACATCTTTTTGCGCTGTATCACAGTCTGAATTTTTAAATAAGCTCTTCTCTAATAAAAGTAGCTCTAAGCAGCGCAAAAAGTTCCAATAATCTTATTTTCCTACACTTATTTTTTTTTCAAAAATAATGTTCTGTTCAACAGCAAAATTATTTGAATTTATCCTAACCTTGTCAGGATAATCATCGAAAATCATATTAATAGTCATTTCACCTCTAAAATTCGATGGTAAAGTAAAAGAAATTTCCATTGGTAGCTTTGGATTTGCTTCGATATAAAATTCGGTTGTTTTTTCATCAATATTTGATACATTAAAATTGGAATCAAACAGTATTATATCTTCTTCACCCTCTAATGTAGCAGTTATTCTATTAGGTTGTGTAATATATTTTATTGTAATCAGATATTGAGTTCTGTTTAAAAAGCTTTTTTTTGTTAAATAAATTTCTGGTATACTATCGAAAACAGTATCAGGAATAGTATAACTATTTTCAGATGTATTAATAATTTTATTTGTTGATAATGAAGAATAACTGAATTCCCCTAATGGTTCAGAACTTTTAAACAAAATAGTCCTTGTATTATGGTCCAGAGATATATTCTCAATTATTGATACAGGTTGTAATCTCCCCTGTATATAAGGATTAAAGGTAGATAGATATATAAATAAGCCTATACTCACAAGACCCAGTAATATATCACTTCCAATTATAACTATTTTTGCCCTTCGTTTATTATGCTGATGAAAAATAAACTGCAATCTATAAATCATAAGTGCTATAGGTATGAGTGTAGCTGTGATAATTAGATTACCAATAACTGGAGATAATAGAATTAAATTAATTATCCTTTTTACATCCAGAAGGAAAATATTAATAACCCCTCCCAAAAGAACCAGTATGGAAAGTAGTAAAAATACAGATTTCAACCATCTATTTTTAAAAATTGTAAAAGCAAAGGTAAAAACAAGTACAGGTAAAAGATAATAGGAAAATGCAATATCAATAGAAATTAATATCATAAAATCTAAAATAATAAAAATTAAAGCTGCAGCACTGTAAAAGGATCCCCTTCTGGCAAAATGTATGCCCTTTAATAATCGTAAAGTAATTAAGAAAATAAATATTGAAATTGTTAATTTCAAAGCCAGAAAATGAAACGGAAGAATCTCCCAAAGAGAGGGAAATGACTGGATTTTAAAGATTACGTTTATAATTATTGTACTTATCCATAAAAGTAAAAACATAATGAAAAAAATTACAGGAATATTCCAGAAATGACGGAGTATTGTTTTTAGATATTTTTTAAACCGTTTATTTGCAATAAATGGATAGATTATAATTAATGAAATAAGAATTAATAGGAATAAAACATAGTTTGTTTCACTTATAAAGATCTCATATTTCCATAATTTTAAAAAAAGATAATGGCTGTCCCATTGTAAATTAGAGGGAATAAGCCCTCCCCCCCTTGTTGCAAGTTCAAAAAGAAAAATTTGATATTCGGATTGGCTTTGTTTTGAAGGAGTGTAATACCCTGAATATTCACCAGTAAAATGTATAACAGGATATTCACCATTAAAATAACTATCTATTACAGAGGGGTTATCATTGAGTCTGAGCCTATTAATTAAATTTATTCCAAATTTACTTGTATAACCAATCTCTGCTGCTTTAAGAGCATTTATACTTTTCTTTAAAAGCCATAACGGGGAAATATATCCAGTTCCTGAATTATTTACAATAATATTTTCAGGTATAAAATTGAAATCAAAATAAAAAAAAGCTGAATTTAATTCAGGATAATAATTAGCAAGATAATCTTTTGTTCCAATAGGATAATCAGGACCCCGACCATACTCTGAGCCCATAAATACAATATGAACAGTTTGTGGAAGATCAGCTTTTTCCAACTCTCCTGCTAAATAAAGAGCAGCTGCAAGAGTAGCAGAACCATCTCGACCCGGAGCAGCTTTTATAGGATGATTGAGGGGAAAAATCATAAAAATTTCATTACCGGATTTCCCTGGAAATATTGCATCAATTGTAACTGATCCCGAATTAACATTTTCAGACTGAGAGAGATCATACCTTGTATATCCAATTCCCATCTCATTAAGACGTTTCTCTATAAAATCGACAGCAAATGATTCCCCTTCTGAATTCTCTATCCGTGGGAAAAATGAAGAAAAGGTGTTAAGATCACTAAGTATATGATAGTATGAAGAATCTGATAAATTTTGTGCACAAATTGTATAAGGTAAAAACTGAAGAAATAAAATGATCAGCAGGTAAAATTTTTTCATGTAATTTTACAATACGTGAAATTCTTATATATCGTCAAGACAAAGAGGTTGTATGCAGGTTATTGAAGAAATTAGAGAATGGGTTACAATAAAAAAATATACAGAGGAAAAAATAGAACCTGAAGCCTTAGAGAGAATTCTTGATGCAGGAATAAGAGCACCATCTGCAAAAAACAGACAACCCTGGAGATTTATTGCCTGTACTGATAAATCTGTACGTAATAAAATATTAAGCGCTGCCTACGGACAGGAACATGTAGGATCTGCACCTGTTATTATTGCCGCCTGTACTACTAACACAGAATATAAAATGCCAAATGGTCAGGCTTCCTACCCTATTGATATTTCTATAGCTGTCTCCTTTATGATGATACAGGCAAGAGCAGAAAAATTGGGTTCCTGTATTGTAACTACTTATGACGAAGCTGAAATTAAGGATATATTAAGCGTCCCTTACTCTATGAGGGTTGTAATGCTGCTTCTTATTGGTCATCCTGATGAAAAGCCAATTTTAACAAAACGTAAATTGAAATCCAGGGTTATTGCTCATGAACACTGGTAGCTTCCTTTTTGAATACTAATTTGTTTCTTCGCTTATACCTTTCTTCTGCTAATTTTATAATTTTCGTAAGCATATCTTTGTAGGATAAACCGGATACATCACATAATTTTGCAAACATACTTATTTCAGTAAAACCTGGTAATGTATTTATTTCATTTAGTAAAATTTTTCCTGTTTTGTTTTCGATAAAAAAATCAACTCTGGCAAATCCTTCTGCTTCGGATGTTAAAAATGCTTTTTCAGCTGTTTCTTTAATTTTACTTATCTCATTATCTGTAAGTTTAGCTGGGACAGAAAGATTTACATTTTCCGGATGTATATATTTTGAATCATAGTCGTAAAAATTATCCGATATTACTTCTCCAGGAAGAAAACTAACCGGCTTCATATTTCCAATTACTGAACACTCAATTTCCCTTCCTTCAATTGCTGGTTCAATTAGTAATTTTGTATCATATCGAAAGCCATTTTTTACTCCTGATTTTAGTTCATCAAAAGAGTTTACCTTTGTTACACCCACAGAAGATCCTGCATTAGCAGGTTTAACAAATAATGGAAACCCGAACTTTTCAACTACCTGTTTAAAAGTATCTTCATTATTTAAGCCTAATCCTGCTCTGACAGTAATAAAAGGAACAACAGGAAGACCGGATTGAATCCATACCTGTTTAGCAACAGACTTATCCATTCCTACAGCACTTCCAAGTACTCCTGTTCCTGCATAAGTAATTCCGGCAATTTCAAGAAGGCCCTGCAATGTGCCATCCTCTCCAAATGTACCATGAAGAACAGGAAAAACAATATCAATTTCAAGTTTTTTACCATTACAGTAGAAACCAAGTCCTGGAATTACTGAAACAATAAAATTCTCTTTTCGTTCCAAAGTCAGTGTTTTTTGATCTTCTTCAAAACCAGGGTTTTGCTGATAGTACCATATACCATTATGATCAACAGCAATAAGTATGGGATTATAAAGGTCCCTGTTCAAATGTGAAAAAACTGATCCTCCGGATCTTAATGATACTTCATGCTCTCCTGATTTACCGCCATACAAAATTGCTACAGTTTTCATTTATTACCATCCCGATTACTGATTCCACTGAATCCCATCTCTTTAAGAACAGATACTGCTGCATCTTTCTCTTTCCAGGGGATAGGTCCGTTTTTATAGATAATTGTACTTTCATGACCTTTCCCTAACAGAGCTACAAGATCATCTTTTTCAGCTAATTCAAAAGCAAACCTAATTGCTTCCTTTCTATTTTCAATTAGAAAAAGATCCTCTTCCTTTTTTCTGTTTGGACAGCCTGATGCAATATCTAATAAGATCTTTCCGGGATCTTCCCCCCGGGGATCTTCATCTGTAAGAATAACAACATCTGAATACTTGTCTGCAATACTTCCCTGAACACTTCTTTTTGTTATGTCCCGCTCCCCTGCAGATCCAAAAACAGAAATAAGCCGACCCTTTGTCATTTTTCTTAGTTCAGGAAGTAGAATTTTAAAGGAACCAGGAGAATGGGCATAGTCAACTAAAACATCAAATTCCTGGCCCATAATTACAGGGATCATCCTACCCTCAGCAGGTGTCATCTTTTCCATAAAAGGAATAAAAGTGGAAATATCCATATTAGTTATTTTAAGAACAGCCAAGAGTGCAGCAATAGAGTTTTCAACATTAAATATCTTTGGAAGATTAAGGTGAACATCATATTTAATATTTTTATACATTACTGAATAATAAGCTTCCTGACCTGATCCCCTTATTTCAGCAGCTTTTATAGAGGCATCATTTTTACTAAGACTATATGAAAAAATATCTGCTTCAGTTGCAAGTTCAAAACGATTAAAAGCAGGATCATCTTTATTAACAATACCAAACCCAGTTGAAGGCTCCAGAGAACGGAAAAGATTAGCCTTGTCGTCAATATATCGATCCAGGGTTTTATGAAACTCAAGGTGCTCGTGGGTAATATTAGTAAACACAGCGCCATCAAACTGTACATTCCCCAGTCTGTTATTAATAGCCGACAGCCCATGGGAAGTTGCTTCTACAACAGCATGTGTACATCCATTTTCAACCATTTCGAATAACAACTTGTGAATCTCTGTTGCCTCGGGGGTAGATTGTCTGTAATGGTTTTTAACAGGACCTGTGCCTGTATCAAACTGCACAGTTGAAATAAATCCTGTTTTAAAACCAGCCATTCCAAGAAGCTGGTAGATCATGGAAACAGTTGTACTTTTACCATTAGTTCCGGTAACACCAATAATCTTAATCTTTCCTGAGGGATTATCATAAAAAGCAGATGAAACTGGAGACATAACAAATCTTGTATTCTTAACTTT
>JAOZPU010000164.1 GCA_029932585.1 Spirochaetia bacterium
AAAAATGGGGAAATATGGGATTATGTAAATGCACTCTCAATGTCTTCTGTTACAGGTAAACGAAAACCTTTACCTGATATGTTTTGGGATATTGCAAAAGAGTTAGATGTAGATCCCATTAACTGTGTGTATGTAGGGGATGCTCCAAATAGAGATGTTCTCGGACCAAAAGCTGCTGGATATGCTTTGAGTATACTGCTAAAAGAGGATCCAAATTTTCAAATTGAATCTTTGATTGATGAGCATAAACCTGACTTAGTTATTTCATCATTAAGTAAATTACTTGATATTTTCCAAAATACAATTGAAGGATAAAAAATGATAAACAATTTATACCAGGGTGCCTGGATGACTGATATTGATGACACACTTGTACTTTCAGGTGAAATGCCTGATCAGTCAAGACTTGATGCAATATCAAAATTTACTAAAGTACTTAAAAAACATGAAATATTATGGATACCAATGAGCGGAGTAGCAATTGTAAAACTAGGACCAAGGATTCTATTCCGTTTGCCTGAAGATGATTTTAGTCATATATACTATTATGGTGGCGATGGTAGTTTGAAATATTATTTTGATGAAGAAAGTAAAGAATGGAAAGAGGATAACAATTTTTCCCGGCTGTTTTCTGATGCACAAAGTTTAATTGTTCTTGGAGAAATGGAATTTAGAGAATCATTAGTACAGTTGAGTTCTATCTCCGGAAGTGATAGTTCTGCTATAGAAAATCAAATATCTTCAGCAAAAGAACTACTTATCAAAAAAGGATATGATTTATCTGATTGTATTCTTGATATTTTGAAAGTGAAGCTGGATGCAGCAGGTATAGATCCTAAGTTATCAGAAACCTACTTTAGAGGTGGTTCGGTAAGCTGGATGATGCTTGGTGATGTTTCTGCTGATCCATACCACGAAGAGTCCAATTTAAAGCTTAGGTTTGAACTTATTGAGTTAAGCAGAAAATGGCTGAAAGATCATAATGATTTGTCTGATATAGGAACTGCAGGAATAAGTGTTCCTTTTCCTGGGGCCAGAGGAATTAAGTTTGTTCTAAAGGGTAACGATAAAGAACGCTCTGCCAGAGATTTGATGCGCTGGACTGGACTTAACTCTAAAGAGCTTCTCTATGCAGGCAATGAACTTTTTGACGGTGGTAACGATAATATGCTTAGAAAAATAGAAAGTGTCACTCTACTTTCTGTTGGAGATAAAGAAGATCCGGGACATTCTATTGTAAATGGTAGAATAGGTAAGGATGGTAATAACATGGAAGGTGTACATGCAAATCTTTACTGGATGGACTGGGTTGCGGGGAAGCTAGAAAAAGGTGAGATGTGGGTTGATATACTGGAAGAGATGAGGTCTGTAAATGGTTAAATATTTACGCAATAAGAGCCTCTTTAATTCTCCTGAAAATATCGAAGTAATTTTTTTTGATAAAGGTGGAACTTTAAGTAAACCTGTAACAGGGGGAAAAGACTGGGGTTTGCCTAATTATAAAAAAATTATGGATATAGTTGGCGCTGTTGGTAATGTTGCTAATTTTGGAGCACAGCTTGTTTTAAATGATAAGAACTATAAAAAATGGGCAATGAAATCATGGGTTGAATTAAGTGAAGAAGATAGATGTACAAGATTTCTTTTTCCTGATTTCCCAGAGGATATTGTTGAAGCTAATGCAGAAGAACTAACACTACTATTTTCCAGATCAAAAGGGGAACGGGTTCTTCGTGATGAAGCATTACCGGTTATTAAAGCACTTTTTAAAAAGGGTTATAGAATTGGAATTATAAGTAATACTGTAAGTAAAGTTCTTGTACCTGGTGAATTAGAGGAAGCTGGTATAAATCCATACATTGAAATACTTGTTATGTCTTCAATTACAGGTGTTCGAAAACCTGATCCTGCTATGTTTACAGAAGCTGTGAAATATTTAGATGCAGATCCTAAAAAATCTGTCTACATAGGTGATCAGCCCAATAGAGATGTAGAAGGACCCAGAAGAGCAGGTTATGGTTTAAATATTATTTTAAAAACCAGTAATTATCCAGAAGGAAAAGAATTACCAGATCTTCAGACTCCTGATATTACTGTGGATAGTCTTACTGAGCTTATCGAGCTTTTCCCTTTAAGAAGAAAGAACTAATGTCAATTTTTAAATCTGGCTCTATTCGTGGAAAGTATGGCACTGAATGGAACAGGGAAACTGCTTACAGGATAGGTTATCACCTGGTTTCTCTTTTAGAGGCGAAGACTGCTGTAATTGGAAGGGATGGCAGATTGTCTTCCTGTGAAATTTTTGAAGCTTTAACAGAAGGTTTTTTATGGGCAGGGTGTTCTGTAACAGATATAGGGATGATAGACAGCCCCGGTATTCCTTTTGCAAATATTACACATGGATTTGATTGTGGAATAATGATTACTGCTTCACATAATCCTCCGGAATATAATGGTCTCAAAATTAGTGGAAAAAATGCACTTGTAATATCAAAACATAATGGATTATTGGATCTGGAAGATTATATTAAGGAAGGCCCAGGACCATTTGTACCAGGTGGTAATAAATCTTTTCTTATTATTATTCCCAAATACCTTGAAAAGTTAGAACCATATAAAGAGGGAATTGGAAATTTAAAGTGTATAGTTGATTGTTCCAATGGGATGGGATCTGTATTAGTCCATAAAATAGTAAAAGATCTACCAGGAGAGTATAGAATAATTAATGATACAATTGATGGAAACTTTCCTGCTCATGGACCCAACCCGACAATTGAAGCATCTTTAAGTGAAGTAAAAAATGAAGTTTTAAATAATAAAGCGGATCTTGGTATTTGTTTTGATGGTGATGGAGACCGAACAATATTTATTGATGAAAAAGGACAATGGGTTTCTCCTGATCTAATACTTGCAATGTTAGGTCTTTATTATTTTAAACACTTTCCTGGAAAAAGGGGAGATGCTGATGGTGTCCTTTACGATGCACGATCTACAAATTCAATTTCTGACTTTATATCTATACTTGGAGGTAAGACTTACATCTGTTCTACCGGACACACAGCCATGCAGGAAGGTTTACCAGCTTTAAATGGTATTTATGGAGGAGAACTTCCCGGTCATTATTATTACAGAGATTTCTATAGTCTTGATAATGGATGGATACCTTTTTTACAGGTACAGGCCATTCTTAGTAAGGAAGAAAAAACATTTTCACAAATTATAACTGATATTAACAAGTATCACTTTTCCGGAGAGATTAATTTTAAGGTAGCAGATGGTGAATCTTTAATAGAAGAAATAAAAGCAAAATACTCACATGGCAAGCAAACTTTTTTGGATGGAGTCAGAGTTGATTTTGATGACTGGTGGTTCCTGGTTAGAATGGCAAATACAGAACCAATTTTACGACTTGTAGTAGAAGGTAAAAATGAAAAAATTCTTAAACAGAAAATTGAAGAGATAAAAAAAATTATTTATCAATCTGGCGGTTTAGACCATCTCTTGTAGTTTTATAATTGTATCTTTTAAAAGTTTTGACTGATCCTTTTCTGAAGCAAATCGGTCAAAACTTAATTCCAGATTATAAATACCTGAATATCCTGCTTCTATTAATCGACTTACATTCTCAGCCAGGGGCACCTTATTTTCTTTGAATATCCAGTGAGTTCTTCCATCAGGACCAAGATCGTGTATATGAGTATGAGTAACTGCCTTTGTAAATTTATTATGAGGAAATAAAGGATAGATACTATTATCAATTAAATAATTAGCAAAACAATGTCCCATATCCCAACAGATCCCTACGTTATTCCTATTTATATCTTTCCATATCTGTTCAATTTCAAAAAAGGATGTACCTGGATCAATGAAGCCCTTGTTTCGCTGATTTTCCAGTGCAAGATTAATTGGTAGATTAGATTTTCTTAATTTATCTGATAACTGCCTAACAAATTCAACGGTTTGTATCCGATAGACTTCCTTTTCTTTTTTACCCTTGTAGGGATGAAGGGTTACCATTAAAGGATTACTTGTAGAGGAATTTGTATTTTTAAAAGCTTCAATCCACGGGAAAACTTGATTAATTGTCCAGGTTTTGCTATTTGGAGGGCTATCTCCATGAATAGAAATTTGAAATTCGGAATCAGTTATTAGCTGGAAAACTGACTTCATTTCAGATTTGGATATATCTTCTTTTCGATGTCTCAGTTCCACATGTGTTACTTCAAGATCTTTTAGGAATTTAAGAAAATCAGCAGCATTGCCAAAGTTTTGTTTTAAGATTTTTCCATCCTTAGTAACGATATTCCCTGATAAATAATCCCAGGGGATTGATATTCCGATCTTTTTCATATTTAGATACTAAATATAAATTGCACAAGAGTCAAGTCATGCAAGAAACTTTACATTTATAGTTAAATAGTTTAGAATTAAACAGGAGAAATAAATGAATCAACTAAAAGCAGTTTTTTTTGACTTTGGCGGAACTATAGATCTTTATCCTGAAGATTCTGTTAATGTCCTGAAAGCAATGGAAAGTATGTTTTCTATACTTAAAGATACCGGAATAGATATTACTCAGAAATATAAAGTTAAAGAGTTTTATAAGATATTTACAGAGAGACACCAGAAATATAAAACCTGGAAATCTAAAACATTAATAGAACTTTCAGGTCTAGAGGTATGGAAAGAATATATTCTTTATGATGAACCTGAAATAGATCGGTTGGATGAACATACTGCTGAAGAGCTTACTTTTCTTATAGAAACAGGTAGATTTAACCGTACTGCCAGACCAGAGATGAAAAAAGTTATGGAAGAACTTGTAAAAATTGATTTATTTTATGGAATTATTAGCAACGTTCTTAGTTTGACTCAGGTCCCACGAAACCTTGTGGATTATGGATTGGAACAGTATTTTTCCAAGGTTATACTTTCTTCAAAGTTTGGTAGAAGTAAACCGGATCCATCTATTTTTCTCCATGCAGCAAAAGAATCAGGCTTTCGCCCCGAAGAGTGTCTTTATATAGGGAATAGTCCTGAAAAAGATATTTTTGGTGCCAAAAATGCTGGATTTATGGGAGCAGTTCAGATTGAATATGCAGATGATTTTGATGATGTAAGTGAGCCTGGAGTTGCTCCGGATTATTATATTAAATCTATGGAGGAATTACCTGAAATAATATATTCCTATTTGAATAGAAATTAAGTAATTCTTTTATCCAGCCAGGACGTATATTCTCTAATATAATTAGTCTTAAATCCATCAATTCTAAAATTATGAATTGTTTCCCACCATTCAGGAAAATCACCGAGATTTGAAAATACCTTTATATTGATGTTGTGTAGATATTCAACGTGTTTTTCTTTTAAAAAATCTGGATTAAGACCCACTTCATAAAATTCCATATAGTCAAGCTTGTTTTTCCAATGGATATTTAAACGTCTTATATTCGCACCAAGCTTTATATTGTTTGTATGTTTATTTCTTATGAAATAATCCTGAAACTCATCAATTATTGAAGTGTCACCGGACATTAAAATTACCCAGTCATTACATTTGGTTTTAATAATTAATTCATCAAGATAGGGTGCCATTCCATTATCTTTGCACTCTACTTCCAGAATGATTTTGTGATCAATTTGCTGCATAATAGTAATAATCTCTTTAAGTAAAACAGGGGAGGTATACTTACCTGTATGAGTGTAGGGATATTCTTTATCCTGACCAAACATTTTATTATCTACACAATCAAACAGTATTTTTTCTTTTTTAATACCTTCTTCTGGAAACTCCGGAAGAAGGTGGTTTTCAAAGGGAATTTTAAGATTTTGTACTTCTTCCCAATTCATATCCTTAAGCTTTTTATTTAGTTTTATTCCATTTCCATCAAATACCATTCTATCAATATATTCATCATGCATTAGTACAATTTTATTATCTTTTGTAAGACGAACATCAATTTCAATACCTTCACATCCCCAGTCTATTGCTGCTATGATAGCTTCTCTGGTATTTTCCGGTGCAACTGTTGAATCACCTCTATGAGCAATTCTGTAAGGAGTAGTACTCATTTTTACTTAGCCATCCTGTTTTTTACATCCTGAATCGTACCACTAAAAGCACCAGGGCTTTCCATTTTAATACTTGTAAGTGCTGCAGCATACTTAGTCGATTCGTCTATGTTGTGATCTTTTCTCCAGGCCAGAT
>JAOZPU010000165.1 GCA_029932585.1 Spirochaetia bacterium
CCCCAATTTATAGGGACCTGAAGAACTGAATGCCCAGGCCATCCCAGTGTAAGAAATGTACCAAGGCCTGCAAGTCTCATCTTCTCACCAATAGAGATTATTTCTTCTCTGGCTGCACCGGGAGCTTCCAGGAAGTTTGCACCAATCCTCCCCCTGCCTGTAGCTGCTGCCCCGGAAGCATCTGTCATTCCGCTTTTTATAAAAATTTCAAGAGGATCAATGCTTGTACCGTCGTACTTTATTATCTCTACAAAACGGGAAGGTTTTCCATTATCGATTTCCAGTAGTCCTCCAAAAATTGAATTAACAGGAATACCTCTTCCTGTAAGAACTCCATTTAGTGTAAATGAGCAGACAGTACCAATTCCAAAATAGCCTTCAGGAATAATTTCCTGACCAGCCAAATCACCTGGGAAATAAAGTCCTATTAAATTTCCCATAGAAAATCCATTTTCAAAAGCATGATTTAATATAATAATAGACTTTTCAATATCTTTAATAGGAATAAAGCTAATATTGATTACAACTGTTCCGGCTCTTTTAGTCAGGTCAAAGCTCATTTTATATGAAAAATAGTCAATTTTACTGTTTATCAAACCAACTTTATCTACAACTCTGGCCTTAGAGACCTCAGAAAGCCCCTTATTTGTAATCCTCCGTCCCCGACGTTCTACATATTCTGTCAGACCGTCAGCATCCATATCTTTTAAATGAAACCGAACAGTTCTTTCACTAATTTCCTGGCCTATTTCATTAAGAAGCTCAACTATCTTTTGGCTTGAAATAGGTTTTTCACTCTCTTTTAATATTCTTAATATAGCCAGGCGTTTTTTTTCTATTCTTTCCTTCATATTATTCTGCCGTTTTTGATAGTTTTTTTAACAAGATTTGTTCCAAAATAGTACGGAATTTCTTCCGGTCTTTCTATATTTAATATTATTAAATCTGCTTTTTTACCAGGTTTTAAACTTCCGATTTCGTCTTCACGGTTTATAGCTTTTGCAGCATTTATTGTTGCAGCTGCAACAGCATCAGCAACGGTCATCCCGCAATAAAAAATACCAAGAGTTATCATCATCTGCATTGAATAGGAAGGACAGCTTCCAGGATTAAAATCTGTAGCAAGAGCAACAGGAATTCCCCTTTTTATAAATCTCTTTGCATCAGGGTAGATTGATGATTGAAGAAAAAATGGAACTCCTGGTAGTAAAACAGCTACTGTACCTGAATCAGCCATTTTATCCAGATCTTCATCACTAATATTTTCCAGATGATCTACTGAAACAGCTCCCATAGAAGAAGCAAGGCCAGCAGCTCCTATATCATTAAACTGCCCCACATGAGCCTTAAGCTTAAACCCCACTCCTTTTGCGGCTCTAAGTAATAGCTCTGTCTCTTCCAGATTAAAAGCACCTTCTTCGCTAAAAACATCAAAAAACTCTGCATATTTAGAAAATAACTGAAGACTGTCACCTGATAACCATTCCAGATAATCAACTCTATTAGAATCGTCAGGAAAAGTGTGAGCCCCAAGATATGTTGGGATAATATCCAGAGAATGATTCTCTGAAAGTTTTTTAATTACTTTAAGCATCTTTAATTCGGATTCTTCATTTAAACCATATCCACTTTTTATTTCTACTGTTGTAGTACCGTTTTCTGCTATTAGATCCAGACGTTTGACAGCTGTATCAAATAATTCATTGGCAGATGCAGCTCTTGTAGCCTTTACTGTGGAATGAATACCTCCCCGGTCTTTCAAAATATCTAAATAATCAGCTCCCTGTAAGCGCATTTCCATTTCTGAAGATCTGTTGCCAGCAAAAACAAGATGTGTATGACAATCTACAAATCCAGGCATAACCAAACTTTTTTCTGCATCTATTATATTGGAGCAGCTTGAAAATTTTTTAACAATCTCTGAGGTAAGACCTGTTTCCAGTATTAACCCGTCTTTTATTGCAACAGCTCCATTATCAAGAATTCCCAGCAAATCAGAATCTGAACTACTATTCTCAAGAGTAAGAAGCTGAGATGCATTTATAATTATAGCATCAGCAAATTTCCCTGCAGTTTCTCTCATTAAATATTTTTCCTTACATAGGAAAAAAGTCGCTTATGGATTTTTGAAATTTCATCAATTAGTAAATCAGCTTCTATTAAAACTTTAGCTACAAACTCTTTATCCTTTACTCCTGGTAAATTAATTTTAATATTAAGATACGCCCCTTCTCCGGCAGTATTTGCCTGACTCACCCCTACAAAAGCATCTGAGAGTGCATTTTTATTGCCCCTTTTAAGAACTGTTTCTGCAAGATCAATAATTTCCCTGCACAGCCTTAAAGTATCCAGAGGTACAAGGGTAATAGTTTTGGATGCTGACTCTATTGCAGCAGCTCTTGCAGTAATTTCATTTTCACTCTTTTTTGGAAGTCGTAGGGCACTTATATAATTATTAAATGCATTAGTATCTGCTTCAACTAAGCTCAAAAATTTAACTTTTAATTCCTGAGCCCTGATAGAAATATCTTTCATTTTTTGATTACTAGGTTCATATCCCTTTTTACCAAAAGTTAAATTGGCAACCATGGATGTTAACCCTGCAGAAAGTGCACCACTTAAGGCGGAAACACTGCCTCCTCCAGGAGCCATAGAATCAGAAGAGAGTTCATCAATAAAGTCAATTAAAGTTAAACCTGTTAGAGCCCCTGAATCCCCTTGAAGTGCATATTCAACTACCCTTTCTGAAGGGTTAAATGGACTGGTATCATTCAGTCCTAAAGAAAGAACTGCATTATGAATAATCTCTTTTTCTGGAATACCTGTATTTTTACCCATCTTTTCCAAATAGTACTTTCCTGCATCAAGAAGAGCATCCCTGGGTAGAAGCCCAATGGCCTCGCTTCCAGTTACACGAACACCCCGCTTAACAGCTTCTTCAGCAACAATATCAAAAGCCTTATGAAGACCTGTTTCCGGAAAGCTGGTAAGATTCATTGTAACCTGAGAATAACCATATTCATCAATATACCAGCCTCCGGCCTGACAGTTACTTAAACGCCCGGGGACCTTAACAGCTTTACCTTCACTATCCCTGATAATGACACCTTTACCGTCACGTTTCGCACGACCCTTTTCTCTTACCGTCAGTGCAATATCGCTTGCTATTTTTTTATCTCTGGTAGAAAGATTAATATTATAAGCCAGTAGAAAATCTCTAACCCCAACTGCTGTTACCCCTGCACCTGGATTAAAAACTGCAGGGCCGTAATCGGGATTAAACCCCCCGGATTTAATTTTTTCTTCAAGAGCCTCGTACTCACCAGATCTTATATCAGGTAAACGAACTCTATCTTTCTGTTTAGCAGATTTGGCATAGAGATAAATTGGTATACCCAACTCATCTCCAACTTTTTTTGCAAGTTCCTCTGCCAGGACAAGGCATTCATCTGCAGAAATTCCACTTAGAGGAATAAAAGGGAAAACATCTGTTGCCCCCATTCGGGGATGCTCCCCTGTCTGTTTACTCATATCAATAAGCTCAGAAGCCTTTTTTATACCTCTAAAACCTGCTTCTACAATGACATCTGCATCTCCTGCAAAGGTAACAACAGTTCTATTTGTGTCGTAACCCATATCAACATTTAAAAGCTTAATTCCATCTACAGAGCTGATTGCAGCTGCAATACTATCAATTACAGACTTATCTCTTCCTTCACTGAAATTAGGTACACACTCAACAATTTTACCCATTCTTAAAGTACTCCTGGAATATTAATATTCTTTTTCTTTGCAAAATTTATAGCTTCCGGATACCCTGCGTCCACATGCCTGAATATACCAAAGCTAGGATCGGAGTTTAGAACTCTTTCGAGTCTGATTGCCTTTTCATCAGTTCCTGTTGCAACAATAACCTGTCCGGCATGGGTAGCATTTCCTATACCTACCCCTCCACCATTATGAATAGAAACCCAGTCTGCACCGGAAGCAACAGCAGACATTGCATTTAATAAGGGCCAGTCTGCAATTGCATCACTACCGTCAAGCATATCTTCTGTTTCCCTATTAGGAGAAGCAACAGAACCGCAGTCAAGATGGTCCCGGCCAATTACTATAGGAGCTTCCAATTCTCCACTTTTTACCATATCATTCATGCGAAGAGCGAATTCTGCCCGTTCTCCAAGACCAAGCCAGCAAATTCTATTAGGCAGACCCTGAGCAGGAACCTTCTCTCTGGCTAAGTTAATCCATCGGGTAAGTATCTCGTCATGAGGAAACAATTTAAGAACAAGATCATCCAGTTTTGCAATATCACTTTCTTTACCGGAAAGGGCTGCCCATCTAAAAGGACCACGGCCTTCACAGAAAAGAGGTCTAATATAGGCTGGAACAAATCCGGGATACAGGAACTTGCCTTTATCGTCCCTAACCTTTAAACCTCCAAGCTCTGCCTGCCCCCTTAAATTATTTCCATAATCAAAGGCAATTGCTCCTTTAGTTTGCATATCTATAATTGCCTGAGTATGTAAAACTATTGCTTCGAGAGATCGTTTTTTATAATCCCCGGGATCAGTTTTTTTCAAAGATCTCATTTCTGCTAAATCACCTATAGCAGCATAATCTAAAAGATCATGACTGGAGGTTTGATCAGTTACTACATCCGGAATAATGCCTCTTTTTACTAGTTCTGGAAAGACAATTGCCGTGTTTCCAACAAGGGCAATTGAAAGAGCTTTCCCTTCTTTTTTAGCCTTTTCCATCCATATTATGGCTTCATCAAGGCTGGAAGTTAGTTTATCACAATAGCCTTCATTAACCTTCCGTGCAGCCCGGACAGGATCAACTTCGACAACAATAGCAATACCCTCTGCCATAGTAATAGCCAGAGGCTGTGCTCCACTCATGCCCCCGAGGCCCCCTGAAAGAACAAATTTCCCCTTTAAGCTTCCACCAAAATGCATATCTGCAAGAGATGCCAAAGTCTGATAGGTTCCCTGAAGTATCCCTTGCGTTCCAATATATATCCAACTTCCTGCAGTCATCTGACCGTACATAGTAAGACCCATAGCATCGTAGCGGTCAAAGTTATCCTGAGTTGACCAGGCAGGAACAATATTGCTGTTTGCAATTAATACCCTTGGACTGTGTTCATGAGTTTTTAGAACTCCAACAGCTTTCCCTGATTGAATCATAAGAGTTTCATCTACTGCAAGATTCTGCAGTGCACTATGAATTTTGTTGTACTCTCTCCAGTTTCTGGCAGCCCTTCCGGCACCACCGTAGACAATTAGTTCATCGGGTATAAGAGCTACCTCGGGATCGAGATTATTTTCAAGCATACGCAAAGCTGCTTCAGCCTCCCAGGTTTTTGCCCGGAGCTTTGTGCCTCTTGCTGCCCTTATTGGATTTTTTGGTTTTTCGTTCATGTACATTGGTCTTGACTGCATATTTTTTGCTCCTTTTATTAGAGACCTTGCATGCAAGGTCTCTACCACAGGATATATTATACTCTTTATATGCTTTTTCGATAGCCTTTCTTGTATTACAGCAATGATTTTCTTTTCGTAATAATCCTACTATTCTTCAAAACCTGAATACTGCTCTGGGTTTTCTCCCTTCGACTCAATAAGTATAGGATATTTTTTTTGGTTGTCCTCTGTTTTCTTCTTTCTGGATTTTTTTATTTGAAATAGCCAGCAATCACCAAAGTCAAATAAATAATATAACTTATAGCCTGTTATTGGATATATTTCATTCAGCTTTGCTCTTTTTGGAACAATTTGAGCTCTGTTTCGGGGAGTCCTGCCAATATAAAATTCGTACAAATGATCATTATCAAAATCTATAATTTTCTGAACATAATTGTGTAATTGTTTAAGAGTAAAAGTTTCTTTAACTTCTATTGTCCTGGACCATGGTTCTTCATCCTCATCATAGGGAAATGAAATAGTCAGTGTATATATTTCCATTCTTTCCTCCATATTTAACTCTACCCGATTTGTTATATCTTTAGCCATCAGCTAACCTCCGTAATCATATTTTCAGCAATCCTGCGCTTACCGGTAATACATTCAAGGATAAGGGATTTTTTATACTCAGTATCAAGTGTCTGAAA
>JAOZPU010000031.1:0-5569 GCA_029932585.1 Spirochaetia bacterium
TATCTAATTGAAGTTTAATTTTTTTATTGGCTTTTTTATGATCCTCTAAAAGATCTTCAAATTCCCATTTAATAAGATCAATAGCATTGAATACTGCAGAAAAGGGATGGTTGTTATCTAAATGTTCTTTTTTATCATTGTTTTTCCAGTTTATACTATTTAAATGTATTAGTAGATCTTCAACATATATTTGATTTTGCTTGTTTTTTGCAGCTATATTTGATTTCTTTTTTTCTAAATTTGCAGGATCTAAGAGAGACTCTCCCCAGCTGGATTTTTTATTATCAATTTCTTTGTAGGTCAATACTTTTGTTGCATATATTAAAGCTTCTGTGTAGTTCTCTGAAATTTCGACATTAAATTTTAGTAAATTAAGTTTTTTACCCAGGTTAATGTTGAACTTTAATAAAGATGAAGTGTTATAGAAAATTAAGCCAAGAATTCTTTTACGGTGTGTTAAATGGTTTATAAAGTATTTTCTTGCTTCTCTGGAAATATTTGTTGATTTGGCTAAACCTTCAATTAAAATATAGTTTTCATTTATTGGAATCATTTCAATTGCAATATTTTCAGAAAAAGCCAGTGCTTTTTTTACATCCTCTAAGGATGCATAACCCGAAATTTGTAATAAAAGGATATTATTTCCTATCAGGCTAAATGTAATTTTATATTCCTTACCAAATTGTACATTTTCCCATTCAGGTTTTTGAATTATGGGAAGGCCTGTAACCGGGCAGATTCTATCTTTTTCTATCATATCTATTTTTCCTAATCATTTTTTTAATATATATACTCAGTAATTTCCACATAGTCTAAGGATATAAGTTTTATTTCAATTGTCAAACAAATTAAATAGAAAATTCCAGGCTGCAAATTGCTCCATTATTATTTTTTATACTAAAATTACCCTTTAACTGCTCACTTAGCATTTTAACAAGCATCAAACCAAAGCTTGTTTGAGTATCTATATTAAACTCTTTTGGAAAACCAATACCATTGTCCTGTATTGTTATAATTACATTCCCAGTATTTTCTTTGGCAGTTATCTCAATTAAACCAGATTTTTTTCCAGGAAAGGCATATTTCATAACATTTGTAAGAAGTTCATTAACTATAATTCCAACCGGAACTAATCTTTTAGGGTCCAGTTGGAAGTCATCAATTTGTTTTGTAATTGTAATATTAGTATTGCTAAAAGATAAAGTAATAATGTCATCAATCAGGTCCTCCAGATATTGTTTTAGGGAGGTTCTGTTGTAGTTATCTGTCAGCAGAAGCTTTTCATAGAGAATCTTCATGCTGTTAACCTGGCCAATTGCATTATTTAATGAAGTAATAGTTTCCGGGTTTGAAAGTGAATCAGTTTGTAGAGAAAGAAGGCTTGCAATAGATGCAAAATTATTTTTTATTCTATGGTGAACTTCCTTAAGAATTACCTCTTTTTCTTTTAACTGCTGTTTTATCTTATCCTCTTGCTGCTTACTTTTAGTAACATCATGAGCAATCCCTTCGATAGCAATTACATTACCATTTTTATCAAAAACAGGAGTTTCACTTACTTCTATTAAACGTTTACTACCATCTTTATGAAATATTTCGGCTAAATAAGGGGGCTGTTTTATCCCCATAATAGCTTTTTGTGTTTTAGCATTAACTTCATCATTTATAGGATTATCTGTCAAATGAGTTCCATAGTGATACATGGCTTCTTTTTGAGTATATCCCAGCATTTGTGTAACTGAAGGACTTACATAAGATTTCATCCCTTCCTTATCATGAGAATAGAAATAATAATCTTTACTCAAATTTTCAATAAGACGGCGATATTTTTCTTCACTCTTCAGGAGCCTCTCTTTACTTTCTTTTAATGATTTTTCTGAAAGCTTTCGGTTGGTTATATCCCTAATAACAGCTACAATTGAGATAATTCCCCCTGTAGTATTAGATATAGGATTTAGATTTGCTGAATACCAATTAATCTTACCATCAGCAATTAAAGAATAATCAAATTCCTGTAAAATTCCTGTTTTAAATACTTTATCGATTAGGATTCCAAGAGGTTCAGAAACATTTGGAGGAAGAGTTTCATAAATACTCTTTCCTATGAATTGATCCGGGGTAATATATAAATCTGAATTCGGTGTGTTATAGTAATTTGTAAAGTTCTTATTCTTATCAATTACAAATATAAGATCATGTATTGAAGAAAAAATTGAATTTATAATTTCACTATTTTCATTTAAGGTATTTCCCTTATTTCTTTCTCTGGTTTTAGCTTCAAATAGTTTGAATGCCATTTTTATTGAAGCATCTAATACAGTGGTGCTTGAGCTTTTTACAACATAACCATAAGAGGCAATATTCTGAGTTTTATCAACAATTTCTGGTTCTGTATGGCTGGATAAAAAAACAACAGGAATATCGTTTCTATTAAGAATCAGTTCAGCTGCTTTTGTTCCATCAATGCCTTTTCCTAAATCAATATCCATAAGAATTAAATCAATTAAGTTGTTTTTTTTGCATATTTCAATTGCTTTTTCCCCGGAATTAACAACCAAAACATTATAGCCGTATTTTGTGAGATCTTTTTTTGTCGATAAGGCCAGTATGGCCTTGTCTTCAACTAGTAGTACTGTCTTTTTAGTTTTAGATAACATTACTAACTTTCCTCTATCCATAGGATATATGTTTTGGAGGTCTTTATCAAATAAAATTAATTATTTATCCTTGTATACTAAATACTGGTATTTATACTATAGTAGTTCTATGGCAGTAAGCGAATACGATTCTATGGCATCATATTATGATAAGGTTCTAGAACCAATTCTTTGGAAAATGAGAAGAAACATTATTAAAGTAAGCAATGTCCAGAAAGGGATGAAGGTTCTGGAAGTGGCCTGTGGTACTGGTACCCAGGCTGTAAGGTTTAAAAAAGTAGGGGCAGATTATACCGGTGTAGATCTATCTCCAGCTATGCTGGAAGTGGCAGGAAAAAAAAATCTTAACTGTCTTCATGCGGATGGTACAAAAATGCCTTTAAAAGATAATTCTTTTGATCTTTCTACAATTACTCTTGCTCTGCATGAGGTCGATCCTGAGATAAGCAGGCAACTAATTTTTGAGATGTTAAGAGTTACAAAAGCAGATGGTTTCCTTGTTCTTGTAGATTATACAAAGAGTGATAAAAAAAATATATATACTAAAATTGCAAATAGTTCCATCCATTATATAGAGAAGTTAGTAGGAGGAAGCCATTACCGCAATTATAAGAAGTTTATGAAATCCGGAGGGCTTATCTCGTTTATTGAATCTTTTAATCTTACTATTGTAGAGGAAAATCTAATTTTTGGTGGGAATATAGGGATTATTAAAGTTCGAAAAAACTAAATACTTAATTATGTATCTTATTCACCTTGTATTCATAATTCGTTTACACTTTTATTTAAAAATATATCATATAGTATACTATAAAAAGGGTGTGAAAATAATATGGCAAAAATACTTGTAGTAGACGATGAAGTAAAAATCTTGAAGATGGTTAGTGATTATCTGGAGGCTGTTGGTTTTGAAGTAACAGGAGCTTCTGACGGTATTACTGGGTTAAAAACATTTAGAGAATTTGACTTTGATTTAATAGTTCTGGATTTTATGATGCCTGGAATTGATGGTATTGATGTTATTCGGCGAATACGGGAAGAATCTGCAATTCCTATAGTAATGTTAACCGCAAGGGCCGAAGAAAATGATAAACTTATGGGTCTGGAAATTGGTGCAGATGATTATATAGTAAAACCTTTCAGCATGAAGGAACTTGCTGCCAGAATACGAGCTGTTCTAAGAAGAGCCGGTAAGGGCGGAGAGCTTAACATTAATTCGGCAGAAATAATAAAGTACAGTAATCTTGAAATGAACACTGTAAAGCGATCTCTTACAAGGGATGGGGTAGCTATAGATCTTACTATGGTTCAGTTTGAACTGCTGAAAGCTCTTCTTTTAAGCCCTGGAAGAGTTTTTACAAGATCCGATCTTCTTGGAGTACTTCAGGAAGCCTCTTACGAGAGTTATGAGCGAACAATAGATGTTCATATTAAAAATATAAGAAAAGTTGTCGAACCAGTTCCATCAGAACCTCAATACATTATGACAGTCTGGGGTGTAGGTTATAAGCTGGCAGAGGAATAGATTATTAAATGAAAATGAAATTAATGTATAAGATAATGCTCAGTTTTATGCTGATAATTGTTATTGGTGGAGTTATTATCGCTCTTACAATAAATATTTCAACTTCCAGATCTTTTACTGCTATGGTTAGAGAAAGTGATATTGCATATGCACAGGAATTGTCCATTACACTGTCTGTGTACTACTTACAAACCGGAACCTGGGATGGTGTTGCAAATATAATTAGATTACCTTCTCAAATGGGAATGATGGGTAATAATGCAAGTAGAAGACTTAAGGCCCAGGGGCAGGATACAGATACAAATTTTGTAGATCATTTAAGTGCCCGTGGGCAATTTAAGGCTCTGCCAGTAATGCTGATATCTCCATCTAAAAGTATTATTTTTACAAATATGAATGATACAGGATTTAAAATACCTGAAACTACCGGGGTTCCGGTTTTTGGGTTAAACAATGAAGTAATTGGAGTCGTCTTTGCCGGCTCAATGATAGGTTCGGAGCTTTTACCTGTTCAGGAAGCTTTTCTTAATTCTGTACAAAAAGCAATTTTGCTGGCATCTATTGCTGCTATATTCGCAACGTTTATAATTGCTTATTTTTTGGTTAAACATATAACTGCTCCTGTGCGTGCTTTGAAATCAGCATCAAACTCTATTGCAAAAGGAGATTTTAAAACCAGGGTAGATATTAACAGGCATGATGAATTAGGTGATTTAGCAACTGGTTTTAATTTAATGGCAGAATCTCTGGAAGCAGCAGAGCAGTGGAAGCAGCAGATTATCGCAGATTCAGCTCATGAGCTGCGAACACCTGTTTCTTTAATTCAGGGACACCTTGAAATGATGCTCGAGGGAGTTTATCCCATGGATAGAAAAGGAATACAATCACTCTATGATGAAACCCAGCTTTTAACCTCATTAATTTCAGAGCTTCAGGTGCTATCCAGCACAGAAGCAGGGCATACAAGTTTTGAAATGGAAACAATATCTTTGGAAGAGTTGATAATATCGGTGACAAATAATTTTAAAGCAAAAATGACTGAGAAAAATATTGAGTTTAATATTGATATAAAACCTGGGTCTACAAATGTTCTTGGAGACAGGCAGAAGCTGTATCAGGTACTTTTAAATATCATTTCAAATTCACTTAAATTTACACCAGAAGGTGGAATTATAAAAATATCTACCTGGCTGGATAAAACTATTGATTCAATTTATCTTTCTATTGAAGATTCCGGTCCTGGAATAGCCCCCGAAGAAAGAAGCAAAATTTTTGACCGGTTTTACAGAATTGATAAACACAGAAACAGAGATGCCGGAGGTTCTGGTCTTGGTCTGGCTATAAGTAGTAAAATAATCAGTCGCCATGGAGGAACAATAAAAGCAGT
>JAOZPU010000031.1:5669-9411 GCA_029932585.1 Spirochaetia bacterium
CAATTTAGCTGTAAAAAGTTACTTTCAGTTATCAAATAACTATCTAAAATTTAATGGCAGGTAAATAATGAAAGACGAACTATCTTATATGCTGGTAACCCCCTACACCCTAAGTAAAAGTAGAACTGGTGGGGTAATGTCCCGGCTATTATCAAGAACAGATTTGAAATTTGTAGGAGCTCAGGTCTTTTCTCCATCTAAAGAGATGGCAGAGGCTTATGCTGATTCTATAGAAAAAAATAGTTCTGAGGATGATAAAAAAATATCAGATCTTCTGGCAAATTACGTAAGAACAAAATTTGTTTCTACAGATGAGAAACGCAGAAGGGTTATGTTAATGCTTTTTAAGGGAGAAAATGCAGCTGTAAAATTGTCCAGTATTGCAGGAGCTCTTAACTATAAAAATTTGAGTATCGAATCTATTACTGGTGAGACAATTAGAGATACTTATGCTGATTTGGTAATGTCTCCTCTTAATCCCGATGAAGTTCAGTATTTTGAGCCTGCAGTATTTACTGCAAGAACAAAGGAAAATGCAGAAATCAATTTAAATATTTTTGCAAAATTTTTAAAGGATGAGCCGGCTATTGTTGAGAATATGACCTACAAAGATCCTTCAAAAATTGAGCGAACTCTGGTAATTATTAAACCTGACAACTGGAAGTACGCAAGTTCCAAGCCAGGTACAATTATTGATATGTTTTCAAGAACTGGTTTGAGACTGATTGGTTGCAAAATTCAACAGATGTCTGTGGCTCAGGGGTTGGAGTTTTATGGCCCTGTAAAAGATGTTCTTATAGAGAAACTTGGTCCTGTTTTTGGTAAAAAGGGAAAAGAAGCTCTTGAAGAAAAGTTTGATATAAATCTTTCTGAAAAATCATTTAAGATGATTACTGATTCTTTTGGTGCTGAATATGCGATAGATCAGTTTTATCAGATTATTGAGTTTATGGCTGGAACAAAACCACCTGAATGTCCTGCAGATGAACTTGAAAAGCCTGGTAAAGTTAAAAGTATGGTTTTAATTTATGAAGGTGTGGATGCTGTAAATAAGATTCGTGATGTCCTTGGACCTACAGATCCTACAAAGGCTCCTGGTGGAACAATTAGAAGAGAATTTGGAAGTAATATTATGGTAAATACAGCACATGCTTCTGATTCTGTAGATAATTGCAAGCGGGAGATGGGTATAGTTCGTATTATGGATAACAATTGTTATTCGCTTATGAATGATTATATATCTTAAGTCAGGGAATTAATCTCTTATACTGAATTCGCATCCGCAGTAATTCTGGCGATAAAGTCCGTATTCCTTGCTGAGCTTAACACTTCTTAAGAAGCCATTTTTCTTTTTGAAGTTGAACTCCATAAATCCTGGGAATACGGATGCTATATCAAAAATAACTTTTGAATTTTTATAAGGCCCCAGGGTTAGGGTTGTTGTAAATGCAGTAAAACCCAGTTCTTTTGCTTTATCTGCTGTTCGTTTTAAATTAAATTCAAAACATAAACTGCATCTGCTTCCACCTTCTGGTTCTTTTTCATGCCCTTTTACATATTTTCTCCATTGTTCATGATCCCATGAGTCAGTAATTAAGGGTACTTCCCAAATGGATGCCAGTTTATTGGCAGAATCAAGTCTTTTTAAGTATTCTGTTTCTGGAAATATGTTTGAATTAGAGTAAAACAGGGTAATATCCCAACCTTCTTCCTTTAATCTTTCTCCTGAAGGGGCTGCACAGGGAGCACAGCATGTATGTAATAAAATATTTTTGTTTTCCATAAGTTTCTCCGGGTAAAATATTGATATTTTAATTAATTGCCAATAGTAATTAATCTACTTGACTAAAAATCTATCTAATCATACACTTTGTGGTAGTATGTTAGTAGAAATAAACATTAATTGTCTGATGAACGGCAATTTAAGTAAAAAAGAATTAATATCAATATCCTCATCTGTCGTGGTCTGTGGAAGAGGTCTTCTATCTTCTTCTGTCAACATAGGCAGTATGTAGGAAAATTAAAGAGTTTTCTACCTGCTGTCCAAAGGGCAGCAGTTTTTTTTTGTCAGAAAACCTAATCTTTTAAAGACCGTTTTGGAGGAAAGAATGAAAAAAGGTAGAAGTACAGGGGCCAGGTCACTGGTAAAGACTCTGGAAAAAATGGGTGTAGAGGTAATTTTTGGGTATCCAGGAGGAGCAAATCTTCCTATTTATGGGGCTCTGAAAGGTTCTTCCATAAAACATATTCTTGCCCGGCATGAGCAGGGAGCTGCACATATGGCAGATGGATATGCAAGGGTAACTGGAAAAGTTGGCGTTTGCCTTGCAACAAGCGGGCCAGGTGCTACTAATCTTGTAACCGGTATTGCAACAGCATATATGGATTCATCTCCTATTGTCGCAATTACAGGCCAGGTTCCCTCTACTATGATTGGTAATGATGCTTTTCAGGAAGTTGATATTACAGGGATTACAATTCCTATAACCAAGCATAATTATTTGATACAGAGTGCAGAGGAAATAGGGCCCTCAGTTAAAGAAGCTTTTTACCTTGCAGATTCAGGTCGTAAGGGACCTGTTTTAATTGACATTCCAAAAGATATTCTCTCTTCTGATTTTATTGTAAGTGATGAGAAAGAATATAATCTTGAAGGGTATAATCCTACAATAAAAGGACATCCCGGCCAAATTAAGAAAGCTGCTGCTATAATAAAAGAAGCAGAGCAACCTGTAATTATTGCAGGTGGTGGTGTTTTCCATTCAGATGCTTTTAATGCCCTTCATGATTTTGTAGAAAAATCTGGTATTCCATTTGTTCATTCTTTAATGGGTAAATCCTCAATCGATTCTAATCATCCATTAAATTATGGTATGTATGGATATCATGGTAAGGTTGCAGCAAATACAGCTATTGTTAAGGCAGATTTAATAATTGCTATTGGAACAAGGTTTGGAGACAGATCAACAGGTCCTCTTGCAACCTATGCAAGAGATGCAAAAATTATACATATTGATATAGATCCTGCAGAAATTAGTAAAAATGTTTCTGTTTTTATACCTATTGTTGGAAATGCCAGAGATATCTTGCCAAAATTGACAGAACTGGTAAGTTCAAAAGAAATTTCTAAATGGGTAACTTTTCTGAATCAGACAGCAAAGGAGCATCCTTTAAGAACCGGAGGAAAAGAAATCTCTGTTCCGGGAGCTCTTGAGGTAGTTAAGAATGTAGTGGAAGATGCTATTATTGTTACTGATGTTGGACGGCATCAGATGTTTGCTGCTCTCTATTCTGATGTTAAAGCTGGAAGAACCTTTTTGACTTCTGGTGGACTTGGAACTATGGGCTTTGGTCTTCCGGCAGCGGTAGGGGCAAAAGTTGGAGCCCAATCTTTAGCTGAAAACAGACCTGTTGTTCTTATAGCCGGGGACGGAGGTTTTACTATGACCTGCCAGGAAATTGTAACTGCAGTAGAAGAAAACCTTCCCCTGATTCTTGTTGTTCTCAACGATTCAAGCCTTGGAATGATAGCTCAGTTACAGGATGAATTTTATGATGGAAGCTTTAATATATCAAAACTGGGTGATTTTGTTCAATTTGATAAACTTGCCATAAGTATGGGGGCTGTCGGGTATAGAACAGAGACCATAGCTGAATTTGAGAAAGCTGTTAAAGAAGCAGCTGATTCCGGTAAAACATGTGTTATCGATTGTATAATTAAAGAAGATGCTCATGTCTATCC
>JAOZPU010000031.1:9511-11607 GCA_029932585.1 Spirochaetia bacterium
ATATCGGGTCTGTTTTCCCGAAGAGGTTTTAATATAGAAAGTCTTACAGTTGGAACAACTGAAAAAGATGGTAAAAGTAGATTTACTATAGTTGTGAAGGGCGATGATTCTGTTTTGGAGCAGATTAGAAAGCAATTACAAAAGCTTGTTCATGTAATAAAAGTTTGGGATATAAAGAGTGAGCATATAATTGAAAGAGAACATGCTCTTATTAAAATAGAGATAGATTCTGATAAACGGTTAGAAATACTGCAGATAATTACTGCCGCAGAAGCAAGAATTTTAGATTCCACAGGTAATATCTGGACTCTTGAAGTTACAGGCAGTACGGCTGCTGTCAGTAGTGCTATTAGTCTTCTTTCGGAATATAATATTGTTGAGTCTATACGAACAGGTAGAATTGCCCTTGAAAGGGGGGCCTCAGGGGGCAAATAATAATGGTAAACTATGATTGCATAATTATAGGTTCAGGTCCTGCTGGTCTTGGAGCGGCTTTTTATCTTTTGGATAAAAAGCCGGATTTGAAAGTTCTTATATTAGAAAGTGGAAAAACAAGCTCCGGTGGTCTAAGAAATGACTGCAAAATGAATTTTACCTATCCCATAGGGTTCCCTTCTGAAAACTGGAATAAAGATGAAGCTGATTTTTATCTTGAAAAGGTTATAGAAAAACTTAAACCGGAAATTCTGGAAAAAAATAATCTATCAACTTATCAGATGAGAGCAGAAAAACTTGGAGTAAATTTAATAAATATAAAGCAGACTCATCTTGGTACAGATGGCGGTCTTTTTCTTATAAAAAAGCTTATTAAAGAACTTCAGGACCTGGGTGTGACTATTGCCCTGGAAGAAACTATGCTCAGCGTAGATTCTGACAAGAAAATTATTAAAACTGATAAAAGGGAAATTGGTTTCAAAGCTATAATGATAGCTCCTGGAAGAAAAGGATTCAGGTTTATCCAATCAGTTATGGATAGCCTGGGTGTCAATTATATGGATCATATTATTGATATTGGAATTCGTGTGGAAACAAGAGTTGAACACTACCCTATAGTAAAAGACTATTATGATCCAAAATTTATGTTTCCTGAAAAAGTTCGTACTTTTTGTACCAATAGTGGGGATGCTCATGTTGTTCAGGAAAAATACAAAACTGTTCATGATGAGGTTTACTATTCTGTAAATGGGCATGCATATTCTAAAGAAAGAGAGGCTAATGGCCTTACAAATTTTGCCATGCTTAAGACAGTAAGATTTACAGCACCCCTTGCCAGTGGTCAGCAATTTGCGGTTAATCTTGGGTTACAGGCAATGTTAATGGGAGGGGGCAGGCCTTTAATGCAGAGAGTAGGGGATTTCCGTCTTGGTAAGAGATCAAAGGAAAGTACTTTTAATGGAGACCTCTATGATTTTAAGCCAACTTTGGCTGGAAGCTGTCCAGGTGATATAAGTCTTGCAATGCCTTCCAAGATAATGAGAAATATCTGGAAATCTATGAAACTTCTGGATACAATTGTTCCTGGAATTCTTCATCCCAGTACAATAATGTACTATCCTGAAATTAAACTTTATGCAAATAAACCTGAGTTTTTAGACAGGCACTTTCGTGTAAAAGATACAGTTTTCTTTGCAGGAGATGGTGCTGGTACCAGCCGTGGTATTACTGCCGCCTGGGCCAGTGGAATAAGGGCAGCAGAGGGGATGCTGGAGGTGATTTTGCTGTAGAGACGCCCAATTTGGGCGTCTCTACATCAAAATATCCAGGTGTAGGATAAGCCTATTCCCCAAAGCACAGATGCCAGGCCTGCTCCGGAGGTATATGTTCCGGTATATTCACCGGGTTCTTCTGAGTTTTCAGGATCTTCATTAAACACAAGAGTATCTCCTTTTGTTTCAGGAAGTTCCTCTTTAAATATTGATAAAACTAGTTTTCCGTTTGATCCTGTTTTTATATTCAGTGAGAAATTTACTTTATACCAGAAATTTGCATCAAAAGTATCCATAAAGAACAGATCTCTTAGAATATGATGATCCAGATCCCATGCATTTATATATGGGGATAGGGCAATATCTATACCTGTAGTAATATCTCCAGTT
>JAOZPU010000031.1:11707-20741 GCA_029932585.1 Spirochaetia bacterium
TCCTCCCAATCAAGATAATTAAGTTTATATCCTAATTTAACAGGAAAGGAGAATGAACCGCTGGATCTATATGTATAGGATGAATTAAAATCAATAAAAACAGACTTATCTAAGAAAATTGAACTTGTAGACCAGTTTGTCCAATCTTTTTTTGTGTAGTCACCCCAGTCATAATCTTCCATAATTCCAGTGCCTTGTGTAAGTGCAGTTCCTAATGATAAATTCAGTGACCATGGTCCTTTTGATACATTTGAAGTAACATTGAAAATAAAGATATTGTCTACATTCCAAAGAAGCTCACTTAAGTAAGAATTTTCAGAATTGGCATTTGTATAAACTATCTCTCTGACTTGACCATTTAGATAGCTGAGTCCTGTTCCAAATGAGAATTTAACGGGTTCTTCAGCAATACAGGGAGATACTAATACAGAAAATAATATAAGTATAATTGTGTACCTGTTTCTACTAGTTTTCAGATGTAACTCCTATTATTTAAATCTTTGAGAATGATAAGAAATATATCAATTTTCTGCAATGATATTTAGAAAATGAAATATCAAGCCTTTTTCAGTTTCCCAGGATTTGCTTCTCTAATCAATGCTCTTGCAAGGGAAACCATTGGGTCTATAAGTGGAATATTTTTATAGAGTTTGCAGGGGAGGGCTAAGGGAATTTCTGTACAGCCTAAAATTATAATTTCTGCACCATTGTTTTTCAGATAATCAGCAAAATCTTCAAAGTTGTTTTTTGCCCTGATACTGACTGGTGTTATTGCTTTTATTCCCCACTCTTTATTGTAGATAGAATTGTGCAGTTTTTCCTGAATATTCTCGGGTACCTCAATAAGTTCAATACCATTGCTTTGAAGATAGTTCAAATAGATTCCTGCCTCTCTTGTTCCTGTTGTAGACATAAGACCTATTTTTCGAACAGTTGGGTGGCTTGTAAGAATCCCCCTTATAGTTTCTTCTATCATATTGACTATTGTTATTTCGGATTCGAATTCTTTCATCATTTCGTTGAATTCTTTTAAAATGGCCGGAGCATGGAATGTGTTGCAGGGAATTCCTCCAACCGCTTTTCTTCCCTCAATTTTGATGGCTGAAGCTGCAATTTTAAAAGTATTATACATTCCAAGAGCAGGTTTGCTTGCAGATCTGTTTTTCAGAGAATCAGTTCTGTCTGGAATATCAGATGATCTTGAAAAATGGTAAACATCCAGATGATCCTGATCTGTTCCGTCAGTAAGAGTATTCTCAATAATATAATTGTGCAGAAGAGTTCCTGCCTGGGGACCTACGCCACCGCCAATAATTATTACTTTTTCATTATCCATTTCTTTTACTTTCACTAGTTTTGTTCTACCCTTCATTTTAGAATCTTAATCACAGTATACAAAAAAACAGGGAGAAGGTATAACCTCCTCCCTGGAAAGCTTTTTGCGTGGCGTCTCATTTTGTATGTCAAAAGCACATCTTCTCTAATGCAGAGCATGAGAACTGGCGAAAAAAGCCAAAAACAAGTCAATTCAATAGACAACGCAAATGCCTACGAAAAAGAAATATGAGCGTTATTCTATTTTTTCCATTTAGACATATCAAGTTCTTTTTCGCTTTTGGCAACAATAGTTGTTCCAACCATATCACCGGTAACGTTAACACTTGTACGACCCATATCAAGAATGGCATCAATTCCAAGAATCATCGCGTAAGCTGCAGCAACAGGAGTTCCTGCTTCGACAGGGAGACCTACAGAGTTAAGAACCATAAGCAGCATAATAGCACCTGCACCAGGTACACCAGCTGTTCCTATGGAAGCGAGTACTGCAGTTAAAATAACTGTAATCTGCTGAGCGAAATCCAGGGGCATTCCAATGGCAAAACCAATAAAAAGTGCACATACACCCTGATAGATGGCAGTTCCATCCATATTGATTGTTGCGCCTAAAGGCAGTGTAAAAGAGTAGATTTTTCTTGAAACACCAAGGTTATTATCAATATCCGACATAGTTACAGGTAATGTACCACTGCTGCTTCTTGTAACAAAAGCTGTTATCATAGGGCCTTTTGCACCTTTGAAAAATTTTGCAACACTTAGTTTATTTATAAGAAGTAGTCCTCCATAGATAATTACTACATGGAGTATATATCCAAGAAATGCTGCAATTGTTACTGTACCCAGAGCACCAATAACTTTTGGCCCCTGTTTAGCAAAAACAACAGAGATAAGAGCAAATACACCAATAGGTGCAAACTCAAGTACCCATCTTACTACCATATACATAACTTCTGCAGAGGCATCAAAAACCATAAAAAGTGTTTCACCGGATTTTTTTAGTCTCTCATCGGAGCTGGCTTTAAGGTAAGACACTCCTATTCCAAAGATTATTGCAAAAAAGATTGTAGGAAGAACTGCTCCTGAAGCCAGAGCTCCAAAGGGGTTCTTTGGAATTATCGCAATAAGTGTGTCAATAAATTTAGGTTGATTAAGAACTCTTCCTGCAGCATCAGCTGCACTTCCCAGCGCTAATCCTGCACCTGGTTTGAAAATATTTCCCATTAACAGACCCATAGCTACAGCAAAGGCTGATGTTATCATATAAAAGATTATTATCTTAACACCAACTCTTCCCAGTTCTGATGGATTGATACTGGCTGCACCTACTACCAGTGATGCCACAATAACGGGCATAACAATCATTTTAAGTGAATTTACAAAGAGACTTCCCAATGGGTTTACCCATAAAATTGATTCACCAGCAAAAATTCCGACAATTCCTCCTAATATAAGACCTATTAGAATTCTAATTAGAAGATTTGACTTAAAATACCAGTCAAATAATCCTTTTTTACCTTCTGCACTCATTTTTCCCTCCAGAAAAATTTAATTTGTAATAATGAAACTATATAAACGTGGTGGAGTATATGCTCCAGAAAGATGAGATTATGAGATAAAACAGAAATTTTGTGTAGTTTTATTCACCATTTGGTGTACGAGAATGGAGAAAGGGGACCAGAGTAGGGAGACTGGTGGAAGGGGAGATTAGAGAGCTGGTAATTGTAGAAGATTTCACTATCTTCCTGTTTCCGTTCTCCAGTTTCCGGTTTCCTTCTTCAAATCAGGTTTTCTTCCATTACTTTTTTAATAAATTCCACTTTGGAGTTAACTTCAAGTTTCTGATATATGTGAAGAATATGTTTTTTTACAGTAGAACTTGCAATATTATGAACAGTACTTATCTCTTTGTAAGTTAAACCATCTGCAATTCCCTTGAAAATTTCTTTTTCTCTGGGTGTAAGATTATAATTTTTCCCTTCATTATGATGTCTGTCTTTCCGAAATTCAGTTAAAATCTTTCGTGCAATATTAGGGCTTATAGGTGACCCTCCGGAATAGATACTCTTAATTTGCGAAACCAGTTCACCTGGATCAGTATTTTTTAAAACATATCCTGTAGCCCCTGCCTGGATAGCATTTAATATTTTATCTTCCTCTTCGAAAATTGTTAACATTAGTATATCTATATCAGGATATTTATCTTTAATTATTTTAGTTGCCTCTATGCCATTTATCCCTGGTAGTCCAATGTCCATGAGTATAATATTTGGTACAGTTAACAGGGGAAATGATTGTAAGAAAGATTCTGCATTCCCATATGCCTTTAAAATTTCCAATTCTGAATCCAGACTTAATAAATACTTTAATCCCAGTCGAACTTCATCTACATCTTCAATTATTACTAAACGTATCATTAGTTGCTATCCACCTCTGACGGAATAGCTATGTTATAGGAAGTCCCGTTTTTATTGGATGATTCCAGTTCTACGGTTCCATTTAATCTATCTATTCTGTTTATTATACTTGTTATACCAAAACCAGTTTCTTTGTTTATATGATAATCGAAACCTATTCCATTATCTGCAATTTTAATATAAATTTTATTATCTATCATTTTTAAATCCAGAGATACTGTATCTGCTTCTGAATGTTTTAGAATATTGCTGATTATTTCCTGAAGTAAATTATTAATTTCAAATCTTAATGTTTTTGATAAAAGGTTTATTTCGTCATTATTTTGAGATGTGTATTTTAGATTTATACTTTTAAGTTTTAATCTTTCTTTAATATTAAAACCAATTAATTTAACAAAATCTATTATTACTCTGTCTCCCAGCTCTGGTCCAAAAATAATCTCCTTTAGGTCTTTAATTCCCTGATTTACATTCTTATCAATTTGGGAATGCATATCATTAAGCATATTTTTATCATCTTTTTTAAATGCATTTTTAGCAACATTATTACTTATAAATATATTTGTAAGTCTTGCCCCCAGGGAATCGTGGAGATTTGCAAATATTCTTTCTTTTTCTTCAATTATTCTCAATCTTGTATTTTCCTGCTGGAGAGAGGTTATTTTTTCAGTTCTGATGGAGATTTCTTTTTCCATACTAACTGTGTACTCTCTTCGTATATCTTCCAGTTGATTAAATAATCTACCAAGAGCAGTAAATTCATCGTCTCCCTTTAATATTATTCTTGCATCCACATTACCATATTCAATCTCTTTCATTACACTAAGCATTTTTCCCAGAGGTTCTGTAATAATATTATGAAGAAGAACAGTTAAGCTGGCTAATAAGAAAAACATTAGAAATATTTCTGACAACAGGATTGTGGCAAGAGTTTGATTAGAAAACTCCATAATTACAGTATAAGGAATTGCCACAAGAAGAATTCCACCAGTAGATTCAATAGTTTTATAGGATGTAAGCATCTTTTTATTTTCGAGTTCAGAAATGAAATAGCCTTCAGCAGAAGTAATTAGATTTGAATCCTCAAATATTTCTAATTTGGTAATATTTTCTGTATACTCATTAAATTGATCTACAAGTATTTCGAAGTTCTGATTAAGTAGTATTACTTTACCCTGTTTCTGAACTTGCAGATCTTTTATCATGCTGGCTAACCCTTGTAGTATTATGTCCAGTCCAAGAACTCCAACAAATTTACTTTTACTGTCATAAACAGGTGTAACACAGGTAATTCCAAGGGCATTGATACTTGCGTATATATATGGCTCAGAAACTGCAAAATTATCTGCTTTTAATGCTTCTGTATACCATGGTCTGACTCTAGGATCATATCCTTCCGGGAAGGTAGGAGTATTCTTTATAAATCCTTCTCCCACTCCCCATTCATACATTTCCCCTTTATTTGTTCCAAGGTAAATTGCACGTAGATACTCCTTCCTTGCATAAACAGTAGTTATAAAGAGTTCCTTCATATTCTCTGGTTTTACTTCATATACAGATCTATTTATTTTTAGTGATTCAGCAAGATAATCAATTTCAAGAAAAAATCTATTTATTTTACTATCGGTATCATTAAGAATAGTTTCAGAAAGCTCAAGGGCATTATTAAGAGAGTAGCTTTTTAGCGATGTGTAACTCAATATAAGCAGTACAGCAAGAAGAACAACAACTGCAGAAATTACCCCAAGGGTCAGTTTAGTTTTTATACTGCGTAAAATCCATTTCATTTGAAATCCAAAATACATGTTGAATGATTAAACATAGGTACCTCCAGGAGGGTTAACCCTCCTGGAGGTACCTACAATGATTATTATCCATCAATTGCTTTTTTCAAATCTTCTACCATATCTTTTTTCATATTAAATGAATGTTCCGCAGCTGGAAATGATTCTTCCTGCACATCAGATATAAATTCTTTTACTGCATTAACCTGGGAAGTATATGCATCTGTATAAACCTTTACAAATTTAGGTGTAAATCTTTTAAACAGTCCAAGAAGATCATGCAGAACAAGTACCTGTCCATCACAGTGAACTCCACCACCAATTCCTATTGTAGGTATTTTTACTTTTTCTGTAATTATTTTAGCCAGCTGCTGTGGAATTGCTTCAAGAATAAGTGCAAAAGCCCCTGCAGCTTCCAGCGCGAGGGCATCATCAAGAACAGATTTAGCCGCATCAATAGACTTTCCCTGTACTTTAAAACCTCCCATCATTGCTGCTGTCTGAGGTGTTAAACCTATATGTCCAAAAACAGGTATTCCAGCTTTTGTAATTGCTTCAGCTATTGGTACAAATTCCTTTCCGCCTTCAAATTTAATAGAATCACATCCACCTTCTTTATATAAAATACCTGCATTTTCAACAGCCTGTTCTACAGAAATATTATAAGACATAAATGGCATGTCCCCGACAATATGTGCCCTGTTTACAGCTTTTACAACAGGTTTAATATGATTCAGCATCTCGTCCATAGTAACAGGAACAGTATCCCTATAACCTAATTCCACCATTCCTAAAGAATCGCCTACAAGGATAATATCTATTCCTGCTTCGTCTACTATTAACCCCTGGGGATAGGAATAGGCTGTGATCATGGATATTTTTTTACCTTCTGCCTTCATCTTATGAAGATCAGCTACTAATAGTTTTTTTGTTGCTTCCGGATGACTACTCATTTTATGGTTTCCTTTTTATTTATTTATTTAGATAATCATTCTAGCCTGAAAAAGCCATGAGTACAACAAAAATTTTTGCTTACCCCTGACCCCCATGGAGAGCAAAAGATTTTTTACCCTTACATAGGGGTGCCCAAGTTCATATTTCTATTTTAAAGCAGCTTCCCTAAGCTCCAGGTCATTTATCATAGCACCAAGGTTTATCATAATAGTATCTACAGCGCCATTCCAGTGGGCATAATCCGGACCCATCATTGATGCACCCATTCTCCACCTTCTTCCTGAGTGATGCCATACAAGGTAGTGGTATATTTCTGCTGTTTCATCTATTGGGTTATCTTTGCTTATAAGCCCTTTATCATAGGCATCCTGAAGTAGTCCATCTGTATATTCCCAAACCTTATTATAATCTGCAACAACTTTATCAAGTTCCGAAAAATGGCCTTCTGCCCAGGAGGTCGAATGGCATTCTGTACAAACAGCCATCATTTTTGTCCTGCCTTCTGCTGCACCTTCCGGATCTGGAATGCGCTCAAGTACAAAATCTACTTTCTCCGGCCCCTTCCACTGAGGGACGGAGGTCTTTGGCTGTAATTCCCAATACAATCTATCGCCAACATTATGAGTTGCTTCCACTGCCCCTCCAAATGCACTCATGTGGCATGTTGCGCAGGTTGGCGCACCAATATCATCAGCACCCCATTCTTTGGAATCCCAGTTCCACTCTTCTCCCATAGCTCCGTATATATTCCCATGTTTTGATTCTTCATAAATTTCAATTTGCGGATGATCAGGTCCAAGATGGCACTGGCCGCAAGTTTCTGGTTTTCTTGCTTCTGCAATACTAAATTCGTGTCTGGTATGACAGGATGTGCATGAGCCAAGGCTTCCATCGGCGTTAACTCGTCCAACACCTGCATTCGGCATCCCGGTAATTGATCCATCATCTTCTGCAATTACAAATGTACCATGGCAGGTACCGCATCCTACTGTAACATTTGCATGATTATAATCAGGATCGTCCAATAAACCTATTTTTTGTAAAATACCACTATCAGCAACCAGAGGGGACAGCAGTCTTTTTGCCATTTCATCCGGATCCAGTAATTTTGCTGTTTCCTGTGATAATGGATCCAGACCCAGTTCTCTTGCCTCTTTGTAGTATGGTTTATACTGGCCAATAAAAGCAGTCCAGGCATGTTTACTGTTACTATTTTGAGCAACTTCATTAGGATGACATTCCTGACAGTACATTGGTGAAGGTATTGCAGTTACTTCATATCCGTTATGTTCAAATCCCGTAGGATCATCTACGTGAACCTGGTGACAATCCAGGCAGCTGACACCATTTTTAATATGTGTACTTCTTCCATAACTGGATACAATTCCTGGAGTTTCTTCTATATGGCAGATAAGACATTCAGATGATTTATTATTTTCAGATAAAAGTACATTTGCATTATTATCATCTGCTTCAACTAATATTTCATCATTTAAATTACAAGAGACAGATAAAAAAAGTACCATCAAAATGAATCCACTAAAAATGTACTGTATTTTTTTGTTAAAATTAACTTTTGCCATATTATCCTCTCTTATTGTACTTAAATGTCCAATATATAAATTGAAATTGTAATAATATATATATTATTGAAATTGTAGTATACCTTATGATAAAAAGCAAACAAAAATTGTAATAAGTAGATATTATGTATATTAATACTTGACATCATTAATAAACTGAGACAATACTTACTAATATGCTAATGTTATTTATATTGTTATGGAGGATTTTATGTTTTGGAAAGAAACTATTAGGTTAAGAACAATGCCTGTAGTAACAAAAATTATTATTTCACTATTCCTTGTACTTACAGGATTTGGTTACCTTCTTGGGTTTACCAATATATATATGACCTACAATATGGTCGATGAGAAACCTGGTTTATCTATTAAAGATATTAGTCTTACATATTATGGTGCCAGAGATAAAACGACCCTTGAGAAAGCAATAGACGGGTCCATGAGACAGTACTTTACAGACAAAAATGAGCAGAAAATTGTTAAGGAATGGATTTTGGATGGTGCTTCTGAGAATGCCTGGGATTCTGAAATTGAACCCATAATTGATGCTTCCTGCAGTACTTGTCATTCAGAAGCAACAGCTCTTGGAGGAGTGGTTACCGCTGAATATTCTGATATAGAAAATTATCTTGGAAAAAATACAGGAAAATCATGGAGCAGGATAGTTGGAGTCAGTCATACGCATGTTCTTGCCATAACCCCATTGGTATTTCTTCTTGTCTTACTGCTTTCTTTTACCTCCTTTCCTGTTTTACTAAAAAATATTGTTTCAATTTTTGCATTTAGTGCAGTATTTATGGATGTAGGATTTTGGTTTCTTGCAAAGCTTTCACCTTTTTTCAGTATTTTTGTGTTAATGGGTGGAATGTCTCTGGGGCTCTCTTTCGGATTGCTTGTTCTTCTTCCTTTATATGATCTATGGATTAAAAAAGTTTAAAATCTGTGAATAATTATCCAGTAG
>JAOZPU010000166.1:0-1388 GCA_029932585.1 Spirochaetia bacterium
CAGAATCTGAAGAAGTAAAAAAATTCTTTGAAATGGTGGAAACCTTCAAAAAAGCAAAAGATAATCCCGAATATATTATTCCCGAAATAGAAGATTTACCTGGATATACAGTAACCCCTCAGTTTTTTGAAGCCTGGAATATAGAAGCTTCACAAGGCAGCCTTTTTACCTCTACTGATATGAGATCGAGAAGTAATTTAGTGATATTGGGTTCAAAAGCTGCAGAACTGCTTACTGGAAAAGAGAACAATACAGAATTAATAACAGGAAAAAAAATTATCTCCTATGAAACTTATTTTACTATTGTGGGAGTCCTTAAACCTACAGGAACAGATTACGATAATTATTTCTTTAGACCGGATACTATCTATGGTGATGATGAAAAATTCCAGATGAGAAGCCGATTTATGAATCGCCAACTTCGTTTTGCAGTTACAAATCCTTCAGATCTTGATTCTGCCGCAATATTATTAAAAGAATGGTTTGAAAAAGCTTATGGGGAGGGGCAGATTGCTGTATCCAACCCAAGGGAAGAGGCTGCTAAACTTGTGGCAAGAAACAGGGGCATTAGTATGCTTATTCTTTTTCTAAGTATGGCTGGACTTTTTATTGCTTCGGTAAATGTATCAAATATTCTAATGAGCCGATCCTTAAGAATGAAAAAACATGTGGGAATACTTAAAGCCCTTGGTGCTTCCAAAGCAGCAATTTTGAAACTTTTTACAGGAGAAGCTATTTTTATTACAATAACCGGGTCCCTGGTAGGAATGGTCCTTGCTTTTCCTTTAACCAGAGCTATGGAAGGGTCACTTGATTTAGGTAAGGGGTCTTTTTGGAATATTCTGGCTGGAGTAGGACTTTCTTCAATTCTTACTTTAATTTTTTCGATTGTACCCGCCTGGCAGAATTCAGGGGTAAATGCAGCTGAAGCTATGCGGTCATCAGGTTAAAGGGGGAGTAGATATGAAAAAATTTATTAAATTATTATTAAGACACTGGGTAAAAACACCCTTAAAAATAACATTAACTTTATTGTCTGTGGCTCTTGGTACAGGAATCCTTATTCTATCTTTTAGCGCTGGATCGATCCTTAAAAATGAAATTGTTTCCAAAATGGAAAAAGATGGAGTTATTCTTTATGCAGTCAATGGAGAATGGTCTTCTACTGGCAATATTGACCAGGAGCGTCCTGGCACATGGGACTCATCCGTTTATGATTATCTTAAAACTGATGGAGCCACTATAGATGAAGTTGCTATAATTGTTAATTTCCCCATGCCGGATTTTGTGATTAATGGTAAGTCGTATAAGATAAGAAACATAATTGGGACAGATCATTCTTATATGGATGTTTTCTCCCTGGAAATTATTTCCGGTGATATTATGAC
>JAOZPU010000166.1:1488-3655 GCA_029932585.1 Spirochaetia bacterium
TCTGCAGAGATTACTCAAATTGTTAAAAATAACTATGGTGAGGATACTCTTATTACTGTCTGGGAAGGGAATGCCAGAGGAACATCATCTTATATGGAAGAGTTAAGACAAACCGTTTCTATATTTACTGTTTCTGTAAATATTCTTGGTATTGTATTATTACTGACCAGTTCTTTGGGAATATTCAGTATTATGGTTGTTGAAGCTTTGGGGCGAAGAAGAGAAATTGCTTTGGAAAGATCTTTGGGAGCATCCCAAATGAGAGTAGTAAGAGAGTTCTGGAGCTGGTCAATTATGCTTACTCTCTTTGGTGCGCTCATAGGTATTCTTCTTGCATTTATTCTCGAAAAACCGGTACTTGGTACTCTTGCTCCATTATTGGGAGAGCTTTCCAATAATTTTTCAGAGAACTCCGGTATTCAAGTGAAATCTTTAATTTCAGGGTTTTTACTGGCACTTGGTTGTGGTGGAATTTTGGGTCTGCTGCCTGCTTTTTCTGCAGTAAAAGGGAATATAGCAGATACCCTTCGAGAGGCTTAAAGTGAGAAAAATTATTATTGTTTCCTTTTTGTCGTTAATAATTTTAACTGCTTTTCCTGTTTTTGGAGAGGATATTTTATCCTCCCTGGAAGAGATTGCAGCATTTAGTGTTGAACATAATTCAACTTACCAATCCGCCAAAATTGATCTTCTTAAAGCAAAGGATAATAAAGTTGGAGTTCTAAAAGTAGAAAATAGTTCCTTAAGCAGTGAAGGAAACTATAATAATTTAATTACGGGAAATAGTTTTGGATTGAGTTCTACTCTCATTGTTCCAATAATTGATCAAATATCCTTAAGAGGAACTTTGGAAGATGATCTTAGTGGTCAGATAGGCATTACACTAAATCCCCTAAGTCATTCGGACAGTGCTGTTCAGTCGGATATCAATCTTTTTAACGCTATGATATCTGCTGAAAGTACACTTATTAACATAGAAATTTCTGCTGTAACCGCCGCTCTTAACTGGATGTATACAAGCAGGGATATAGAAGTAAAAAAAACAGCTGCTGAGCTGGCAGAAATAAAGTATAAGGAAAATAAAATTCGTTATGATCTGGATGAGCTTACTTTGGATAACCTGCAGGAATCGCTTATTAATTGGTCGGAAGCCAGAAAAGCTCTACTTGAAAATCAGCAGGTATTAAGGGTAGCAAAAAATAATTTATACACTGTGTTAGGTTCCGGGCCGGAAGATATTTCTGTTAATATTCCGGATCTTAATACTTTGGAAAAATCTTTGGAAATACTAAAAGAAAATATAGATCCAGATCTTGGGTCCCCTCAAAAAAATAATATTTACAAAACATCCTTTAAAAATGTAGAGAGCTCTAAAGCCGCTTTAAAAAGTATCTGGGTTTTTGATCCAAATTTAAGTGCCGGGACCAGCCTTCTTTTTAACCCCACTGGTGCTATGAATTTCAGTGTATCTGTTGGTTTAACTTTATCATCTGATAGTTTTAATAAAACACAAAAATTAATAGCAGAAGAAGAACTGCAGTTATCAATTATAGAAGCAGATCAAAGCCGAAATAATGTGGAACTTGAATTTGAACAGGTTTTGGAAGCATTAGTCAGCACTGAACTAAACAGTGAAATTTCTAAACTTGAATATGAACAGACAAAAATTATTTATGCTGAAGCAGAGCTCTTAAAAACTCTTGGAGATTATTCTGAGATTGAACTTCAGGAAAGTAAACTGTCTTTAATGGAGGCAGAAAATTCTCTGTATAGAGCTATAGCTGATGAATACATTGCATGGCTGGAGTTAAAGAAGTATATGTAAAATAATCTATATAATTTAATTTTACAAAATTCTTATAATTTCAGGCATCTCTTTTAGTTTATATTTTTTGGAGAAAAGAAGGTTAAATAAAAATCCTGCACCAAGGCCTGTAAACCCACCTGCAACCTGAAGGCCCTCTGATCTACCTGAAATATTTCCCAATATTATAAACCCTGCAATAAACAGTAAAAGTGGAAAAATCAAAACACGAAAGGCTGCAATAAGTGCCTTTGCTGTAGAGAGCTCCATCTCTATAAAAGAACCTGTTTTTATAGGAAGATTTTTTGAATTCAGGGCATCCAGTATTTTTGTTTTTCCTTTAGAGCTGCAGCTTGCACAATT
>JAOZPU010000166.1:3755-6074 GCA_029932585.1 Spirochaetia bacterium
TCATGATGAGAAGGGTTCTTTATTCTCTTATCCCGATCTTCCTTTTTTCTATATATTTATACGGATGGCGTGTTCTTGCTATTGGAGCAGTAGTTTTCACTGCAGGTATTCTTACTGAATATCTTTTTATGAAACAAAGAAAACAGAAAGTCTCCGAAGCTGTACTGGTTAGCTGTGCCCTTTATACCCTATCAATGCCGCCAGTTGTTCCTCTGTGGATAGCAGCTATTGGAATAATATTTGGTATACTTTTTGGAAAGAGCATCTATGGAGGATTTGGACGAAATGTCTTTAATCCTGCAATAACAGGGCGTTTATTTATCTATATAACATTTCCTACTGTAATGACTGGTGGATGGATGCTTCCTGGAAATTTTGGAACACTAGGTGCAGATGCTGTTACCAGTGCGACTCCTCTTGAGATGATGAGGGTTGGCAATATTCCTTCACTTTTGGATCTCCTTACGGGGTTACGGATGGGAGCACTTGGAGAGAGTGCCATAATTCTTATTCTTCTGGCAGCTGTATATTTAATCTACACTAAAACTGCCAGCTGGAAGTCAATTTTATCAACTGTAGTTTCGTTTCTTGTATTACAGAGTGTATTGTTTTATTCCGGAATAATTTCTGCGCCTCCTTTGGAGAGTTTATTGGCAGGATCTATACTTTTTATTGCAGTATTCATGGTTACAGATCCTATTTCTTCAGCAAAAAAGCCCCTTGGTCAGATTCTCTATGGAATAGTGGTAGGTGTCTCTTTAGCTCTAATAAGAGATTTTTCACTTTTCCCCGAAGGAGCGAGCTTTGCCATACTAATGGGAAATATGTTTGCACCATTACTGGATGAACTAGCTGTCAAGTTAAAGAAGAAGGCGGTTAAAAAATGAAAAAGGATAGTCTGCTTTATACTGTAATTATAAGTGTTGTTTTTGCTTTTCTTTTTGTTTTTTTACTCTCCCTCGCATATGGTGCTACAAAGGGTAAGGTTGAAGAAAATCAGAAACTTATAGAAGCCCGTGCCTATCTGGTAGCAGCTGGCATAGAAGTTGATGATGATATGGATATTGAAGCTTCTTTTAATTCCAGTTTTCCCAACTTTGATACAGAGTCTGCCTATCAAACTACTACTGTAAATGGAAAATCTGTTGTAGTAAGTCCTTTTCAGGGTAACGGTCTGTGGGGAACAATAACAGGTGTAATTGGTCTGACATCAGATCTTAAGCGAATTGTGGGCTTTGAAATTGTATCCCATGTTGAAACTCCTGGTCTTGGAGGGCGTATAGATGAAGCCTGGTTTAAAGAACAGTTTAAAGGTGAATATGCTGCCAATGGAATTGTTGTAAAACATGGAGGCAGCGGTGGTGATACTGATCCTGATAATGGCCAGGTCGATGGAATAACCGGTGCTTCAAGAACAAGTGATTCAATTCAGGTTATTGTTAACCAGCAGATAGATAAAATTAAAATTGAACTGGGAGGAACAAACTAATGAATGAAGACTCACCAGTACAAATACTTAAGAGTAATGTATGGAATAGTAATCCTATTTTTATACAGATTCTTGGAATTTGTTCTACATTGGCTGTTACCAATAATCTTTCAAATACTTTTATAATGACACTAGGGCTAATTTTTGTTGCTGCCTTTACTAATATTACTGTTTCTCTTTTAAAAAATATTATTCCCCGTAAGGTAAGAATGATTCTGCAAACACTCATAATAGCATTTTATGTAATTATAGTAGATATTCTTTTGCGAGCATATCTACCGGAGATAAGCAAAGCTCTTGGACCTTATGTTGGTCTAATAATTACAAACTGTATAATTATGGGTCGGGCGGAAGCATTTGCCCAGTCTCACGGACCACTTATTTCTGCCTGGGATGGAATAACTTCCGGCCTTGGATATATGTGGGTTCTTATGGTTATTGCTTTTATTAGAGAACTTATGGGTTTTGGAACATTATTTGGTATAACTGTTCTACCTGCAGGTTTTACACCCTGGACTATTATGGTTATGGCACCAAGTGCATTCTTTCTTTTAGGAACATTTATCTGGGTTGCTAAAACAATTATTCTTAAACAGGAAGGTGGTAAATAATGGTTCCCGATTTAAACCCAATAGTTTTATTATTTGCATCTATATTTACCAGTAATATTCTTCTGGCAAATTTCCTTGGAATGTGTTCGTTTATTTCAATATCCAAGGATATGAAATCTTCCAACGGCCTGGGTCTGGCAGTTACAGTTGTTTTAACACTTACTGCAATGATCAACTGGGTTCTTCTTCAGTATGTTCTTATACCTCTGGATCTTCTTT
>JAOZPU010000167.1:0-4545 GCA_029932585.1 Spirochaetia bacterium
AAATCATTTTCAAGAATCTTTAATTTTTTATCAAGTTCCTTCTTTAATTTTAAAAAAGCCAAACTCTCTTTTTCAGTAGAATCAATTATCATTACTGCAAAATTATCATGAATAAACTCAACACCTAAGGAGCTTCCAATGTCAATAATAACGGATCCTTCTATTTCTTCTCCCATTATAAGCCTTCTTAAAAAAAGCTTTTTGAGACCTATTGTATTATCGCGAAAAGTCTCTTTAACACTGATATTTTCATTTAAAACTGATTTAATTTCTGTTTCCAGAATTTCAAACTCATTTATATAATCCTGATAGATCTTTTTAAAATTTCTGTCATTAAAAAGATTAACAAGCGAAAGTACCGGAAGATAGTTTTTACGTGTAAACAATAGGGAAAGTGAAACTCCTGCAAAAAGACATATTGCAAGGAGGATTAGTACAATAGTTTGAAACTGCTTCAGTTTCCCATAATAAACTACTTTGGGTAGAACAATTGTGTAATACCAGTCAAAAACATCTGACTTTACCAGGGAAATTATATACTTACCTTTTTCAACTTCAAGATATTTATCAATATCCCTATGATCATTAAGAAAGCTGCTTACCCCCTCCTTGAACGAATCATCAAGATCAATATTAACAACTGAGGAAAGTACCGTACCTTCAATATTAAGAACAAACCCGGCCCCATTTTCTACCCATTCCAGCTGAGAAATACTTTCAGCCAGTAACGATGGGTTTAGAACAACAACAAGATAGATATTCGAATCTCTCTCATCTATCATAAAAAATCTTGTTATTAAGTAAAGTTCTGATCCCTCTCTATTTTTATCAATATCATCATATAAAAAGGACCTTCCCCTGTTTCTTGAAATTTTATCCCAATCAATACCTGCCGACTGATAATTTTCAGGAATCAATCTTTCTCCGGTAGATATCATTTTATTTTCATTTATAATATAAAGCTGATCAATATATCTGTTTAGAAACCTTAGTTCCTTTATTTTTGTTTCAATTGAATCCCGAACCTCAGGTTCCTCCGCATCCATCTTTAGATAGAATCTAATTTCCCTGTCCCAAATAATCTGGTCAGTTATTCTGTTAATTTCTGTAAGTTTAAGATCAATAATATCTTTCATCTGGTTCTGGGTTGTTTTTTTGTGGAAAGAGCTCTCATAGTTTATAATTTCAATTGAATAGAGATAATTGAATAAACTAAAAACAAGAGGAATAATAAAAACTGCAAGATATGAAATTAACCATAAATAAAATGTCTTATTTTTTGTAAAAATTCTCATAATTTTAGATTCTAACATAATTTTACACAAATATATCCAATAAAAATATACAAACTTAAAAATTGAATATTATTTCACCATGCTTTTACAAGTTATATATTTATTTCTGTTAACCTATGAAAAAATGTAAATATTCAAACCCCAGGAATCAGGATATAATTAAACCATCACCAGGAGGTTATTTTGACCAGTATAAATATCAAAAAAAAACCATGCAGCATATTTAATGAGGTTCTGGGGCCTATTATGGTTGGACCTTCAAGTTCACACACTGCAGGCCCTGCCCGTATAGGATATATGGCAAAGATGCTTCTTGGAGAAGAGGTATCAAAAGCTGAAATAGTATTTGACAGCACAGGATCATATCCACAGACCTATAAGGGGCAGGGATCTGACAGAGGTTTTATAGGAGGATTACTGGGGTTTAAAGCTAGTGATATAAGAATAAGCAATTCTTTAAAATATGCAGAAGAGCTCAATCTGGAATATAGCCTTCAGTTTGAAAACACAGAGGCAGATCACCCTAACACCGCAATTCTCAATATTGAAGGTGCTTCAGGGAAAAAACTTACAGTAAAAACAATTTCTACAGGCGGAGGAATGTTTGAAATAATTGGGATTAACAACTTTGAAGTAAGCATAAAAGGTGATTTTCACGAATTAATAATAGAATTTAATAGAATTGATAATAAAGATAAAATCCTTGGATTATTACTAAAGAATTACAAAAATAAATATGAAATTACAGAGAAAATTCATGAATCATCCATGGTAATCCATCTAAAAACAGAAATAGCGATCCCTGAAATAAATATTAAAAACATTAATAAATTAGAAGAAAATATAATTATTTATAAGGCAGAACCAATACTGCCGATCCCTTCCCGGTTTAATTATGAAATGCCCTTTTTGACTGCAGAAGATGCTCTGCACTATGCAAAAGCGAACAGCCTTGAATTATGGGAACTCGGAATCCATTATGAGGTAAAACGAAGCGGCTTTACAGAAAAAAGACTCTTTGAAATGATGGAAGAAATTGCAGACTATATGAAAAATGCTGCAGAAGAAGGAATGAAAGGTAATATTGAAATGAAAGGCTTTTTAAATCCTTCATCCAAATCAGTGAACCAGGCGATGAAAAATAAACAAACCCTTTTTTCAGGTTATCTTGATATTGCTATGTTATGGTCAATTGCAGTTATGGAATACAACAATTCTCTTAAGACCATTGTAGCCGCACCTACAGCAGGTTCCTGCGGAGTAATACCAGGAGCAGTAGTAGGTGTAGGTTATGAAATGGGTAAAACAAAAAGGGAGATCGCTAAAGCATTATTCGCTGCATCGGTAATTGGGATATTTATAGAACATCAGGCAACTTTTGCAGCTGAAGAAGGTGCATGCCAGGCTGAAAATGGTTCTGCAGGAAGTATGGCCGCAGCAGGAATTGTCCAGCTTCTTGGAGGTACTGTAGAAAAGGGATTTAAAGCTGCATCTCTTGCACTTCAGAATATGCTTGGTCTTATCTGTGACCCTGTAGCAGGCCTGGTTGCTATCCCGTGTATTGGGAGAAATGCATCTACTGCAGCTAATAGTATTGTTTCTGCAAATATGGTTATTGGAGGTTTTGACCCTGTAATACCCCTTGATGAAGTTATTCAGACAATGAAAAAAACAGGTGATATGCTCCCGAATGAACTCAAATGTACCGGCAGAGGGGGGCTTTGTACTACAAGAACAGGGGAAAAGTTAAATAGAATATGGGGTGGCAATGGGTAATTATCCGTGTTACATAAATGATGGATCCCAGCATAGATACCATTCCACACTATGTCTCAAAAATCCTTGACCAAGACCTCATTTGTCGCTATATTTTAAATGGAGGACGTTATGCAAATTGCTGAAACAGTACCCCGATATTTAGGATTACCAAAATCTGTTCAAATTAGAAATGATCTGGATTTGATTTCCATAATAAGGAATCGATTATCAAGGAATAATTTCAATTATGTACGAAATGAGTTAAATATGTCTCAAAAAGAGTTTTCAGGCACTCTTAAAATATCCGAAAAAACAATCCAACGATACAAAGAAGACGAACTCCTAAATGAGAATATATCTGAAGGTCTAATAGAAATAGCCGAAATTATTGCCCTTGGGGTTGAAGTTTTGGGTAGTAAGGAAGAATTTCTTGACTGGCTTCATTCACCTGTTATTTCTCTTGGTTCAAATACACCAGTATCACTATTGGACACTCATCGAGGGCGAAAACTACTGGTAAATGTACTGGGACAAATGGAACATGGGATTTATGCATAATTTGGAGAAATAACAAATATGCTTACTTTCCGATTAAGCAAAAAAAAGTATGAAAATGATATATCAGGTCTTGGTTCTCTCCAATATCCTGGCAGATGGAATATGCAAGGGATTCAAATGCTGTATACTTCAGAAAATTCATCTCTTTCAATTCTTGAAGTAGCTGTACACTACAGCAATATATCAAAAATGAAAGAATATACATTGCTTATAATTGAAATACCGGAAAAAAATTTAACAATCAAAAAACTTAATATAACCCAACTCCCAAATAATTGGGATGAGTTTCCACTAAACAGTGCTACCCAGAAAATAGGAACAGAATGGATCCAAAGTAGAAGCACTCTTCTTCTCTCTGTACCCTCTGCAATAAATTCTCATGAAAATAATATATTGCTAAATCCCAGCCACCCGGACTTTAAAAATATAAGAATTATAAATAAAAAGGATTTTAATCTTCAAAAGAAGTTTATCAATCGATTATTACAGGAGCAAACATGACTTTTTTAGAAAAATACGCAAACGTTATACTAACAAGTTTAAACCTTCAGAAAGGACAAAACCTTTTAGTTCGAACAGAACCAGTACATTGGAACTTTGCATCTATAATTGCAGCAGAAGCCTATAAACGCGGAGCCCAATATGTAAGGGTCGATTCAAATGAAAAAGAAAACCTCTTACTCTACAAAGCAAGAATTGAAAATTCAGAAGAAAAATATCTGGATTATGTTCCTGCATTTAGAACTGAAACAATGCGATTACTGGTGGAAGAAAACTGGGCCTTAATTGCACTCAATGGTTCTGAAGATCCTGAAATATTATCGTCTTTAGATCCTATTCGAAACACAAAAGCAGGCAAGGCCGTTGCAGAAGCAGGAAAACCCTTTAGAGAAGCAACTCAGAATAATAAAATCCAGTGGATTGTAGCTTTTGC
>JAOZPU010000167.1:4645-6072 GCA_029932585.1 Spirochaetia bacterium
CTCAGCCAAAAAGCAATCTGGCATGGAGGCAGCTCTGTTACAGACAAAGGTATTGAATTTTCCCCTAATATTCCAACAGAAGAGGTCTTCACAGCTCCGGATTTTAGAACAACAGAAGGAAGAGTTAAAATAACCAGGCCAGTTTTAGTTCCTGCAATTGGCAAAATAATAGAAGGTGCATGGCTGGAGTTCAAGGAAGGTAAACTTGTAAATTATGGAGCTGATAAAGGAAAAGATGTTCTTGATCAGTATTTAGCAATAGATCCTGCAGCTGCTTATCTGGGAGAGCTTGCTCTTGTAGATAGTAATTCACCCATCTTTAAATCTGGAAAAACCTTCTACAATATTTTGTTCGATGAAAACGCTTCCTGCCATATAGCTTTGGGCAGTGCATACCCGGACTGTTATGAAGGCGGCAGTAGTATGAATGAAAAAGAATTACTGGCTAATGGTATAAATGTTTCCAATCTTCATACGGATTTTATGATTGGTTCCCCGGATGTTGATGTGACAGGACTAACCTGGGATGGAAAAAAAGTTAATATAATTATTGATGGTGAGTTTGTAGGGGATTTTGAAGATAATGAAAATGAAAAATTTTACAGGCAAGTAAAAAGCCATGTTGCACCTTCACTTCTTAAAGAAGATTCAGTGGTAACTCTTAGAAAATTGAGAGGCTATCAAGAATAAATTATCTCCAGGAGGCAAATAATTGAATAATCTGCGAATAGGAATTGGACAGTTAAATACAAAAGATAACATCGATAAATCCTTTGCACAAATTGAACAACAGACATTAGAATGCTCAGACAAAGGAGCGGAACTTGTTGTTTTTCCAGAACTCTCCACTTATTTGTCCGAAACTTCAACATTTAAAATTGCTCAAACTATTGATGGAGAAATAATATCGCGATTCAAAGAGCTTGCTATTAGACACAAGATTTATATTCATAATGGAAGCTTTATAGAGAAATCAGATATTAGTAAAAAATCTTACAATACATCAGTGCTAATAAATCCAGAAGGAAAAATTGAAGTAGTCTATAGAAAAATTCATCTCTTTGATATTGAACTTGGACAAAAACTAACTTACAGGGAATCTGACAGATACGAAAGAGGAAACTCTATTATCAATCTCAAATCTGATATTGGAAATTTTGGTTTCAGCATCTGCTATGATCTAAGATTTCCTGAGCTTTACAGAGAGCTGACATTCAGAGGAGCAAAGCTGATTTTTGTACCTGCAGCTTTTACAATGTTTACAGGGAAGGATCACTGGGAATCATTACTTCGTGCCAGAGCTATTGAAAACCAGGTTTATATTATTGCTCCAAACCAAATTGGGGAGCACCCGGATAGTAAATTTTGTTATGGCAACAGTATGGTTATTGATCCCTGGGGAAAGGTAATTGCAAGAGCATCTGATA
>JAOZPU010000168.1:0-3108 GCA_029932585.1 Spirochaetia bacterium
ACACCCCGGGTAAAACATTCAAATATCGAACTAAATAGCCCGGGTGTTTTATACTCATCTCTGATTGTGTACTTAATCCAGTAGTTGAGCTGTCACATGATATATTAATACAGCAAGCAATGTGCATGAGAAAAAATCTGTCTTACAGTTGATGTACCATGTTCAAAATTACATATTTCCCACTGCTTCTTCCAATCCTAGTGCTAATATCATTTTGAAGGATATTTCAAGCATAGTTGAAGCATCTAATGTTCCCAGATATTTAACTAACTTACTTTTTGGAACTGTATGAATATTATCTGTCTGAACGAATGAAGAAACAGAAAGGTTTCCTTTCTGATCTATATAGACTTCAGTAGGGTATCCTTTTCCTTTTGTTGTAATTTCGACTACAGCTACTTTATTCAGATGTTTTATTACATTTTGACGAGTTATAATAACAACAGGTCTTTTCCCTGATTTTCCACCGAGATCAATAACCCAGATATCTCCACGATTCATGGTTCATCCCAGTGTTCTGCATTCATCCATGCTTCATCATCTGCTGCATTGTATTTAGGTTCTTCCTCCTGCAAGGCACTTATCCACTGGGATTCAAACTTATCTATGGTTTTATATTTAATCCAGTAGTTAATAGCTTCCCGGATAACAGCAGAGCGTGTTTTATGTTGTTCTTTTGTAATCTTTTCAATGAAGGACATTATATTATTATCTAAACTTATCTGTAGATTTTTCACGTATTAAATATATGTTTTTTTATAGGTTTTTGCAAGTAAAAAACTATACTTATTATTTTGGTAAATCTGGATGCTTAGTGGAGTTTTTACGTAATATGTGTTACCCTTATTAAGTGTAGATAAGGTTAAAGAGGTAAGGCTATGTCCAATATTACCATGACTCTGGATGATAAAATAATTAAAAAAGTAAAAAAAATTGCAATTGAACAAAATACTACATTAACAGGGCTTGTTAGGGACTATTTAACTAGAATTGCCAAAAGGGAAGATCAGCGTGTGGAAGAAGTTATTTCCCAGCTTTCTGAAATAATGAATTCATCAAATATGGAAGTAGGAGAAATAACCTGGACAAGGGATGATCTTCATGAGCGATAGATATTTCATGGATACTAATATTATTGTGTATGCCAATGATAATAAGTTCAATACACTTCCAGCACAAATACAAGCTATTTGCACTGTCATCGTGTAAGTCTCGAATATCGATCTTGAAATATACCAATTTTTATACTAAAATATTTCTTATGTTTTAGGGGGCAGGAAAGGATATGATTGACAAGTTTGAATATGATGCTGCCAGAGAATTTATTCAACTGAAATCAGAAAGAAATAAACATAAGTCCTATGAGATGTACAAAAAAGCAAAAAAAGAATCAGAAGATATAATAGAATGAAGTTGTTCCCCTGGTTTTACAGGAACTGGAATTATATATTATTTTTCTGCAGAAATTAAATGGGGCATAATCTCTATAGACATCTTTTCCTAAACTCCAAAGGTGAGGCTCCAGTAGTTTTTTTAAACTGTCTTGAAAAATAGTTACTGTCATCAAACCCTGTCTTGCCTGCAATTTCTGTAATGCTGAAGTTAGTATCGCACAGAAGTTCTCCTGCCTTTTTTATCCTGATCTTAAGGTGATATTCTACCGGTGAGAAACCTGTTGCTTCCTTGAATGTTCTATTGAGAGTACTTACAGACATGGCCGTTAGCCTGGTTAGTTCCGAAAGAGAGACCTGTCTCTGTATTGAGTTTTCAAGAAGACCGAGAGCTTTCCCAATACGCAGCAGTTGTCTACCATTGTGAATATCTTCATTGGAGTAGATTCTGCACAGATGACCTATAAGAGAATTGAACCCTGCAGATGCCATAAAAAGTTTTCCTGGTTTATTTGAGTTAAGCTCATTCTCTATCTCGCTCAGTAGTGGAATTATTTCAGTAAGCTGTTGTGGTGTCAGATGTAGTCTGCTGTTGAATCTGTGGTCTTCCCGGAATTTAGGTTCCAGGTTGAACAGTATATGGTATCCAGGAAGAGAGGTTAAATCTGATGCATTCCGGGTAAGCAGTTCCGGACGATACATGATATTTACCAGATGTAGATTTTCCGGATTTTCATATCCATGAGCAGTTTCTCCGTTTATGACAAATATATCTCCTGCAAAAAGTTCAAAGCGGGAATATTTTGTTATATGCGTGCCCCTTCCTCCCAGGATTATTACTAGTTCAGAGAAATCATGAGTATGGAGGGGATAGGGTATCTGAGGGTTTCTTCTGATAAACCGGATAGGTTCTTCAGATTTTGTGAATTCGCTTAAATAAAGTTTAAAACTCTCATCATTATTCATGATAAAATAATGCTAATAATTGGAAATATAGTCAAGGTGATTACAATTAGTGAAGTTTCTACGCTGGACTTAACTCATAAATAATTTGATTCCTGGTATATGTTGTGTTATTCTGTACACATGAGTACAGGAAAAATGAATGTAACGTATAATAGATTCGCTTATCTTGCCCGAATGGGAGAAATAGTTTTTCATGCAGCTGATCTGGCAAATTTATGGGATATTAGAAATCCAAATACTTTATATACAACTCTTAAACGATATGTACAATCCGGATTACTTTTTAGAATCCGAAAGGGAATGTACAGTATTATTTCTTTAGAAAAACTCGATCCCATTCTGATTGGAATTAAAACTATCCATTCGTATGCTTATATTAGTACAGAAACAGTTCTGTTTACAAAAGGAATTATCAATCAAAGGCCTGGTTCCATTACTATTGTAAGTGCTCATTCCATTAAGTTTGAGGTGCTTTTTAATAACTATATTTCAAGACAATTGAATGACAGGTTTCTCTTTAACCCTGCAGGTATAATTAAGGAGAGTAAAATTCTAACTGCATCTGTTGAACGTGCTGTCGCAGATCTTCTCTATTTTAATCCTAAAACATATTTTGATTCTCCAGAGCAGATAGATTGGTATAAAGTTACTGAAATACAGAAATGTTTGGGATATAAAGAGTTACGCAGAGGGAGATCTAAATGATATTGCCTGATCGAAAAGATGCTATTCATAAATCCTGGCTTTATAA
>JAOZPU010000168.1:3118-6051 GCA_029932585.1 Spirochaetia bacterium
CTTCTAACATCTGTTTGTGATGATACAATGCTAACAAGTGTTCTTTTTTTTAAGGGTGGTACATGTGCAGCAATGCTGGGACGTCTTGATAGATTTTCTGTTGATTTGGATTTTGATTATACAGGTAGTATTGATGAATTAAAAACAACACGTATCCGGTTGGAGAAAATTTTTGATAATCTTGGGTTGACAATTAAAACGCAAAGTGCCCGGGTTCCTCAATATATTTTAAAATACCCAAATAACAGGCTAAATGAACGAAATACTCTAAAGATTGATGTTGTAATGCCTCCACCATCATCTAATAAGTATGAAAAAGTACGCATTGATGAAATAGATAGAATTTTAACTTGTCAAACTACAGGAACTATGTTTGCCAATAAGGTTGTTGCTCCCATTGACAGGTATGAAAAATCAGGAGGGATTGCCGGAAGAGATATATATGATATAAACCATTTTTTTCTTAATGGGTATTTTTTTGAACCTGATATTATAAAAGAAAGAAGGAATGTTGATACGGCAGAGCTATATCTGGAGGAATTGATTGAGTTTATAAGTACACATATAACGCAAACTATAATAGATCAGGATTTGAATGTATTACTGTTACCTGCTGTTTTCAGAAGAATACGAAAAACATTGAAATTAGAGGTATTGGCATTTCTAAAGAACGAGCTAAAGAGGGGCTAAAATTATTTCATGATAAAATAATGCTAATAATTGAAGATATAGTCAAGGTTGTATTAGTTTATAGCTTGTATAATAACAATACTTAAATACTTGGAGGACTATAATGAACAATATCAAACAATATAATAATGCGAAAGAAAGATATGCTGAACTTGGAGTAGATACAGATAAGGCACTTGAAAAGCTAAAAAATATTTCCTTATCCCTCCACTGCTGGCAGACAGATGATGTAGGTGGTTTTGAAACACCGGACGCTGAACTTAGTGGTGGAGGTATTCAGGTAACAGGTAACTACCCTGGTAAATCCGGAAATATTAAAGAGATGAGGGCTGACCTTGAAAAGGCTTATTCGCTATTGCCTGGTAAACACAGATTAAGCCTGCATGCAATCTATGGTGAATTTGATGGAAAAAAGGTTGATAGGAATGAAGTCGCACCTGAACATTTTAAAGGCTGGATGGACTGGTCAAAAGAGAACGATGTCAAACTGGATTTTAATGGAACTTTTTTTTCCCATCCCAAAGCCTCTTCAGGGTTTACCCTTTCCAACCCTGATAAAGGTATAAGGGACTTCTGGATAGAACATGGAAAAAAGAGTAGAGAAATTGCTGCAGCCATGGGGCGTGCCCAGAATGATCCATCAATTCTAAATACCTGGATACCAGACGGTATGAAGGATCTTCCTGTTAACCGATTAAAATACCGTTCAATATTAAAAGACTCTCTGGACGAAATGTTTTCTAAAGAGATCTCTCCTAAAGAGATGAAGGATGCTGTAGAAACAAAACTCTTTGGAATAGGTTCTGAATCCTATGTTGTTGGTTCTCATGAATTCTACATGGGTTATGCTTTAAAAAATAATAAAATGGCAACTTTAGACCTTGGACACTTTCATCCAACAGAATTAATTGCAGATAAACTGTCTTCTATGTACCTGTTTTTTGATGAGCTTCTTCTTCATGTAAGCCGTCCTGTTCGCTGGGACAGTGATCATGTTGTAATTCTTAATGATGATATTAGATATTTAACAGAAGAGATTATTAGATGTGATAAGTTAGAGAAAACTCATATTGGTCTGGATTTTTTTGATGGAACCATGAACAGAATTGGTGCCTATGCAATTGGTGCAAGAGCTACTTTGAAAGGGCTGCTTCTTGGGCTGCTGGAACCTCAGAATACTCTTAATAAATATGATGAAGAGGGGAATGCTTTTGCCAGACTTGCACTTATTGAGGAGATGAAGTTTCTGCCTGCAGGTGATGTCTGGAACTATTACTGTGAGACTTCCGGTGTTCCTATGGATAAACAGTTAATTAGTGAAGTTATGAACTACGAAAAAAATATTTTATCGGGGAGAGCTTAATGGGAAAAAGTGTACCTGTAGAAAATATGAAAGAACTAATTGATCTTTCCAGAAAATATGGATCTGATAGCGATTATGTCCTTGCCGGGGGTGGGAATACTTCCTGGAAGTCAGATGAGGTTATGGTTGTTAAAGCTTCGGGGACGGAGCTTGCTAAAATTGATGAGGATGGGTTTGTTCTTCTTGATATGGATAAACTAAGGACTATCCGAACGACGAAATATCCTGAGAATAGAGAAGAGCGTGAAGAACGTGCTCTGGAAGACCTTATGAACTCACGCTTAACAGGTCAGAATGGACGACCCAGTGTAGAATCTTTACTTCATGCAATTATTCCTGACAAGTATGTGGTTCATACTCATCCTGCTTTAGTTAATGGTTTAACATGCGCCGTAGATGGACTGAAAATTGCACAAAAGCTTTTTTTTGATAATTGTATCTGGATTCCCCTTGTCGACCCGGGATATATCCTTGCAAAAACTGTAGATGAAAAAATGTCTGCCTGGAAGGCTGATCATGAGGGTTCTTTACCTGACTATATTTTTCTTGCAAATCATGGTGTTTTTGTGTGGGGTAATTCATCTAATGAGGTAGATACTAAATATAAAAACCTCTTTGATACCTTAAAAAAAGAAGTTGTGAATTCTTCTTCTGTTGGAATTGATAATAATATCAGTCTTTCCCGGGAGATACTTGAAAAAATAGGCAAATTCGCAGGAGAAAAGGGACAAGCAGAATTTACTACTGGAAAAGAGATAAGATCTGTCCTTGAATCCAGAGAAACAATTGCAAATATACAGCAGTCACTTTCTCCGGATCATATTGTCTACATGGGGCATACTCCATTGGTGTGTGATGACCTGCCGGAAGATCAGCTTAT
>JAOZPU010000169.1 GCA_029932585.1 Spirochaetia bacterium
TCCCGAACCACCACCTGTTATGGAACCAGACACAGTAAGTGCGCCCCTTGTGGTCGCACAGACCAAACAACCAGTTGCAGAACCTCAACTAACAGTTGTTCCAGATCCAACACCAGTCATTGCAGACACAGCCCCACCCCACATAGCAATAATCTCTCCCACAACCAAAACCTTCTACACAAAAAAGATCCAGATAGAAGGCCAAATATCCTCCTCATCAGAGAATCTGAATTCAGTACATGGCATAGGCAAAGTTACCTGGGAAATAGCAGGTAAAAAAGCCCCGGAAGAACTATTCTTCGGAAGCGATGGAGTCTTCTTTTTAAGTTTTTCTGCAAAAGAATATACCGGAGCCCTGGATATTTTAATTAAAGCAGAAAAAGAGGATGGAACTGCAGGCGAGTACAAATTAACCCTCTTCGATGGAAATGTAAGCCCTAATTTAACTATTCAATCTCCTGTAGAAGGAAGTTCCTATGGAGCAGCAATACGAATATCCGGTAAAGTAGCAGATCCTTCTGCTGCAGATATTAATCTTACAGGACCTGAAAGCCTTACATATTCACTCTTTTCTTTAGATAATTCAACTTCAGATAAACAAATATCTGGAACCATACCTGTTGGTACAAATGGGAATTTTTCTGCAGTAATTTTCTCAAACGACTTTACAGGTGAGCAGCTGGTTACCATAACAGCTCATGGAAGAAATGGAAAAACAATTGAAAACTCAATAACTATAATTGAATCGGATAGTGATATCCCTGGCTTTGATGTTGTGCAGGAAGATAGTGTTGTCAGGTTAAACTGGGACAACCTTCCTGGAGTAGAGACATACAATCTTTTTTATGCAGATGCCGGAATAGATCCTGCAGGTATTAATGGAAATAAGTTTGCTGATGTAAAATCTCCCCTCCAGATTAAAAATTTAAGAGAAGGTTTTTTATACAGATTTCAACTGGAAGCAGTTCCTCTGGAATCAGAAAGTTCAGAGGATAAAACATACTGGTCCAACATCGAAGAAACTGTAATACTAACTTTTGATACTCTGAAACCTGTTGCCTCTTCTGGGTACCAGCAGATCAGTCTTGTCTGGCTTAATATTCCGGGTACAAAAAAGTTTGATATTCTAAGAAGGGAAGGTTCGACCGGATCTTATAAAGTTTTAGAGGAAGCTCTTGAGGGTACAAGTTATATAGACAGGAATGTTGTTTTTGGTAAGCAGTATTCCTATAAAATCCGACCATCTCTGGATGGTGGGCAGTTAAGTGCATCTGTATCTTTGGAGAGCCTGCCTTTTCCAGAAGAGAAAACTGTAGTAATGACAGGGTATGGAAGTTCTGACCTCCAGGGAATGGAGGTTGTAGGAAGCTATATTTTTCTGGCAAATGGTACAAAGGGTATTAAGATTGTAGATAATGCAGATTCCATGCATCCTTTGGAAGTTGGACGATTTTCCACTGATAATGCAAAGGATATTGTAATTAGAGGTGAGCGTGCCTATATTGCAGATGGTTATAGAGGAATAAAAATTCTGGATATAAATGATCCAGGGAACCCTACACTGCTTGGTTCACGAAAAACAACAGATGCTACAAAACTGGCTCTTTCCGGGGATACCGTATTTATTGCAGATGGAGAAGCCGGAGTTAAAATAATTGATATCTCTTCTGAAAGAAAACCTTCCCGAATAGGATCAATAATAACAGAGAATGCGAAAGATCTTGTCCTGCAGGATTCAAAACTATATGTTGCAGATGGACCTGGAGGGGTTAAAATATTTGATATAGATGATTCTCCCAATTTAACAGTTATAGGGCACGCGGAAAGTGAAAATGCCGTGGCTTTGGCTGTTAGCAGTAGTTATGCCTATATTGCTGATAGTAGTTTTGGGGTAAGAATTGTTGATATTTCAAATTTACAAAAAACAGAAGAGACTGCACAAATTCCAATAGATGGCATTACAGATTTAGTAGTAAATGACAATTATATATTTGTAAGCAGTCTTGTACAGGGATTACTAATATATGAAATTTCTGATCCCCTCCGACCAGTTCTTTTTGATACTGTTAGTATTGATAATGCCTCATCTCTAACCATTAATAACGGTGTTATATATTTAACTGATAAAGAAGGGTTCAAAACTGTAGAAAGCTTTACTACAGGAAGGTCCTTTGTTATAGCCGAATATAAATCGGATGGTAAAGCATATGATCTTACCTATCTTGATCACACTCTTTATCTTGCAGATCATCGAAATGGTGTTAAAATTGTCGATGTTTCAAACCCAACGGACAGTGAAAGTTTTTCTGTTAAGAAAAATCTGGATACCAGCTATGCAGAGTCTGTTGTTGGTTATGGCTCTAGCCTTCTTATTGCTGATGGTGAGGGTGGAATTGCTCTTGGAGAGATTACTTATTCTGACGATGGTAGTCAGCAGATTGAACTTCAGGACTCTGTTGATTTACCTGGAATAACAAAATCTCTTGTAGTTTATGAGAACACTGCGTATATTGCCGCCAGAGAAGAGGGTATGCATCTTCTTAATCTTGAAACTCATGAAATAAGTTCTGTTTTTACGGGTGGATCTGTTCAGGAGATTGCGGTAACTGAAGAATTGATTTTTGTTGCAGATGGGGCAAAAGGACTTAAAATTTATACAAATACACAAAATATGGGGAAGCCCAGGCTTTTGGCAACAGTGCCTCTTCCAAATGCAGGAACTGTTTCGATTTCTGGTAACTTAGTTATTACCGGGGGAAAAGGGGGGCTTTCCATAATTGATGTTTCTTCTCCTGAAAATCCTGTAATAGTTTCATCGTATTCTGCAGGATGGATTGAGGATATTTACCTTGAACCGGGATATATCTATGCTGCAGCGGGTTATGAAGGTCTTATTGTATTAGATATGAGAAACCCGGAAGATCTTGTTTTAGTAAGCAGCTGCGAAGATGTCTATGCTGTTGGTGTTGAGGTAGAGAAAGATCTTGCCTTTGTTGCTGATGTAGATGGATTTAAAGTTGTGAAGATATTAATACCATCCTGGTTACAGTAAAAATTATTTCTTATAGCAATCTTTCATGTAAATAATATTCAAACATAGGATCCTGCATATAATACCTCTTTCCGCTTTTATCAATTACGTCTTTGTTTACCAGTCCTTCAACAGCTTTTTTTAGAATAGAACTATTCATATTAAACTGATCCATTATTTTCCCTTCGTAGAGATTTTCGCCATTTGCTGTAATAATTAGTTTAAGAGCTTTTCTTTGGTTTATGCTTAAATTTTCCCATTCCTGAAGAAAAAGATCTTCTTCTCTATCCAAAACTGACCGGAGTGTTTCTTTCATTTTAATATCATCTACAGCAGATGCCGGTTCGCATGAATTATAAAGTTCATATGCAATTTGCTGAGTATAATAGGGAAATCCTTTTGAGATTGACAGTATAATTTTTATAAATTCGTCATTAATTTTTTTACCATTATTTTTGAAGCCTTTTTTTATAAATGATGACCATTCAGAAGAGGCAATTCCTTTGATAGGTAGGTGCTTTACAGACTTATAAAAGGCACTGTTCTTGTTAAAGAATAATTTTTGCATAATACTTTTTTTACTTCCTAAAAATATGTAGGATACCTTATTCCCATGGAGCTGAATTAGACTTCTTAGTTTTTCTTCCAAATTTAACTTTGATACTTCCTGAAATTCATCAAGAACTACTATTGGTTTTTCTTTACTGTGTTTTGCGTGTTCAAAGGGTATATTCATAATTTCTTCAAGAACTTTTCCCTTTTCATTTTTTGTGAAACTTAAAGAGTATGACGGAGAACCCTCCATATCGAAAGTAATATTGATATTTGGCCTTATTTTTAATACTTTTTTGAAATATCTTACTGTTTTTTCTGTTGTTGTTTCTAAAGATATTGAGATTGCATTAAAATAAGCATTTATAAATTCAATCTCATCTGTTATACCCATCAGATCGATAAAAATGTATCTATTATTAAGCTCTTTAAGGGCTTTTAGTACCAAAGATGTTTTTCCAAATCTTCTGGGAGCATAGATAAGTATATTAAGACCATTGTTGATATCTTTTTTTACAACTTCTATCTCCTCTACCCTATTGCAGAAATAGTTTTCCTCTGCAACACCGCCATAATAGAAAGGAGTCTTTGTAGATGACATTTTATACCTCTTGAGAGTAAAAAATTATATCTTTTAGTATAATACCTTTTAGTATAAAATACAACTATGTATTAAGCAGTCGGAATGGGTGACCTGTATACCTCTGGTTTTCTTGTTTCAACTTTTCGTTCCAGTATTCCCGCAATTTCAAGTAAAAGAGCTTCTTCCCATGGTCTACCAATAAATTGAAGACCAATTGGCATATTCGCCTCATCATAACCAACTGGAACAGAAATAGCAGGATAACCTATAAGATTTGGTACTCCTGCAAACCTCATTATATCAGAAAGCAGGGATAGATCGGATTCTCCATCAGGAAGGGTGTCTTTAGGAATAACGGGAGCTGTTATAGCGGTTGTTGGTGTAATTATACAGTCAACATCTTTAAAAATTTCGGAAAATATATTAATTGCTTTTGTTCTCATTCTTTGAGCATGAATATAATCCACATTTGTAAATGAGCGTCCCATGGCTAGATTAGTTCGTACATCAAGCCCAAAATCTTTTCGGTGGTTTTTGTCATAGGGAGCCATTGCAGTTGTCATTTCTGAAACTATGGTCACCAGCTGGGCAATTCTCATCTCCTCCAGTTCGGGTACTTCTATAGTAACTATATTTACACCAATTCCTTTTAGTTTGGAAATAGCCTCTTTTAAAGTGTTATAGATAGTTTTATCACAATCATAAAACCACTCAGGGTAAATGCCTATACGAAGGCCTTCAATGTTCTGTTTGTCAACGGGAAAAAGATTAGGTTTGGGTTGGTGCATTGTAAGAGTCTCGTCTTTATCTTTTCCTGCAATAACTGCATAGAGCAGGGCTGTATCTCTTGGTGTTGCCCCTATAGGTCCAATATGTGCCACACTCCAGCAAAGAGGAGCTGCTCCTCTTTCACTAACTCTTCCAAATGTAGGCTTTAGGCCTGTTACTCCACATAAAGCAGCCGGAATTCTAATTGAACCGCCTCCATCTGCGCCTATTGCAGCAGGGCAATATCCTGCAGCCACTGCAGCAGCAGATCCACTGGAAGAGCCCCCTGTATAACATTTTGGATTATGAGGATTTCTGGCAGAACCGAAATGGGGATTTATACCTGTTACTCCTATTCCTATTTCATGCATGTTGGTTTTTCCAAAAATAAGTGCTCCGGAGTCTCTAAGTCTTCTAACAACTTCTGCATCTGCACTGGCAGGGGCTTTACCAAGAAAAGATGTTCCTACATCTGTTGTATAGGGCTGGGCATCAATTTCATCTTTAACAGCAATTGGTACACCTTCAAGAATTGATCTTGGTTTTCCGGATTTTAATCGTTCTGCAGAGTCCGCTGCCTGTTTTAGGAAATCCTCTTTATCTAATTTAATTATTGCATTTATAGAATCCCCTTCATTTTCAATATCAATAATTTTTAATAAATTTTCAGCAACATCAATAGGGGTGATTTTTTTATTTTTATATAGATCAGCATAATCATCAATTCCCAGATACCGGAATGAATCAGTTTTTTTTATTTCATATTTTGATTTTAAATAATCGCCGGTAGAGACGTAGCATGCTACGTCTTTACGGCCGTCAACATTATTTGTACTGTATCCATGAATAGGAAAATAGGTTGGTTCTTCTGTTATTTTTTTATTTGCTAAATAAGAAATACCGGAATCGTCCATAATTTTTTTAATAATAATTTTACCAGGAAAGTTACTTTCCAAAACAGATGTAAATATTTTAAGTGCCCTTCCGGTCATCCGGGGGGCTTTTAATTTTGAAAGATTATATACCATTGATGATCTCCTCTATAAGAGATTATAACATAAAACAAATTGTTTTACAGTAATGCGATACCGTCTTCCTT